>DATCBF010000121.1:0-8004 GCA_036512025.1 Solirubrobacterales bacterium | reverse complement strand
AACATGGAGTTGGTCAAGTGGCTCTCGTTCGGGAGCGTCCCCGCCGCCGTCGCCGGGGTCGCACTGGTCTCCATCCTCGCCGATCACGTCGGCGAAGACCGCCTCGACTCGCTCGTCTACGCCGTCCTCGGCGGCACCCTGCTGGTGGTCGGCATCGTCACCCTGGCCCGGGCGCTGATCCTCCGCAACCTGGTCTCCGAGCGCGAGGACTTCGAGATCGAGCGCCGGCACAAGGTCGCCGCCGTCGTCATCGGCGCCACGACCGGCTTCGTGATCGGGATCACCTCCGCCGGTTCCGGCACGGTGATCGCGATCCTGCTGATCGCCGTCTTTCGCCTGGTGCCGAAGAAAGTGGTGGGAACCGATGTCTTCCACGCGGCGATCCTGCTCTGGGCGGCGGGTATCGCGCACATCATCGGCGGCAACGTCGACTTTGCCCTGGCCGGCAACATCCTGGTCGGCTCGATCCCCGGCGTGATCGTCGGCGCCGCCCTCTCCGATCGCGCCCCACAGGGCTTCATCCGCACCACGCTGGGCCTCGTCCTGATCGGCTCGGGGATCGTCACGATCCAGAAGGGGGACCCGACCGTCTGGCCGATCGCGGCGGCAGTCTCCGCCGCAGGTCTCGGCCTCGTCCTGGCCGCGCCGCGCTGGCTGAACAACCGCCGCCTCCGCGAAGAGAAACAAGCTGCAGATCTA
Source organism: Solirubrobacterales bacterium (assembly GCA_036512025.1). Classification (GTDB taxonomy): domain Bacteria; phylum Actinomycetota; class Thermoleophilia; order Solirubrobacterales; family 70-9; genus DATCBF01. Next base: position 7,305 of record DATCBF010000121.1, on the reverse strand, counting down.
GGGCTGGAGACGGTGGGCTGAGGCGTTCCGTCGCGCGGGCGGCGCGGGGAGGGGGCCGAGAACGGATGCTGTGCGCCCGCCCGCAGGCCGCCTCCCCGTGACAGGATCCGCGCGCCGACCCCTTCTTGGACCCCCGCCTCTAGCCCGCCTGATTAACTAGCCAGCGTGCGCGTCTCGGCAAAAGCTGACTATGCGGTGCGGGCGGCAGCCGAGCTGGCCGCCGCCGAGGAGGGCCCGATCAAGGGTGAGCGGCTGGCCGAGGCCCAGGACATCCCGCTGCAGTTCCTCGAGCACATCCTGTTGGAGCTGAAGCACGCCGGGATCGTCCGCGCCCGCCGCGGCGCCAAGGGCGGCTACTGGTTGGCCAAACCCGCCGACGAGGTGACGATCGCCGAGATCGTCCGCGCCGTCGAGGGCCCGATCGCCCACGTCCAGTCCTCGCCACCGGAGGACATCGAGTACCGCGGCAACGCCGAGCACCTGCAGAAGGTCTGGATCGCGGTCCGGGCCAGCCTCCGCACCGTCCTCGAGCACGTCACCCTTGCCGACCTCGTCTCCGGCGAACTGCCGGCCGAGGTCGCCGAGCTGGCCGGCTCTCCGGACGCCTGGGCCGCCCGCTGACGCTGCCTCAGTCGGCTGTCGGCACGCCGCCGGCGACGACGTTGACGAAGTTCTCCAGGTGCCGGGTCGTCCAGCACTCGAAGGCGCCGTCGCAGTAGCGCTCGTAGGCGGCCATCACCGAGTCGCCGTAGTTCCAGTAGAGCTTCGGCTCCGGGTTGAGCCAGAAGAGGCGGCCGGCGCGCTCGGAGACCTGGGCGAAGACCTCGGCGTGGGGCTCGCGGCCATTGGTGCGGGCGTCGCCGAGCACGATCACGGTCGAGCGCGGGTCGAGCTCGTCTGAGATCTCGGTCAGGAACTCTTGCCAGACGCGGCCGTAGTCGGTGTAGCCGGAGACGTCGGCGACGCCGCCCTCGCTGGAGATGCGCTGGGCGATGACGCGGAAGTCGCGCTCGTGCTCGAAGACCTCGGTCACCTCGGAGATGCGCTCGATGAAGACGAAGCTGCGCAGCTTGCGGAAGGAGTCGTGCAGGGCGTGCAGGACCGAGAGGAAGAAGACGCTGGCCGAGGTGACCGAGGTGGAGACGTCGCAGAGGACGTAGATCTCGGGCCGCCGCGGCCGCTTGGGCCGGTAGCGCAGGTACAACGGCACGCCACCGGTCTCCAGCGAGGCCCGCATCGTGCGGCGCACATCGACCGTTTGTCCCTTGCGCTGCCCGCGCTGCTCCTGTCCCAGCGTCGCCAGCCGCCGCTTCATCTGTGAGACCGCGCGGTGGACGGCGGCGAGGTCCTGGGTCGGGCTGGTCGGCAGCGCGCGGTCGAGCTCGGCCAGGGGCCGGGAGGGGGGGAGGGTCGAGGTGCGCTCGATCAGGTCGCGCTCGAGCTCACGGCGCAGGTGGCGCTCGAAGCGGTTGAGCTGGTCGCGGTCGATCGCAACCTGCTCGGCGGCTCCGTCCTGCGCGGGTGGCTGGGTCCCGGCTGAGAGCCCGAGGGTGCGGCGGATCCGCTGGACGTCGACCCCGACCACGCCCGAGCCCTCGCCCTGGCGGCCGAAGGCGGCGATCGCCAGCCGCGCCAGATCGCGCATCTCGTCTTCGTTGCCCTCGATGATCGCCTCGCGGATCTGCTCGCGAAGCTGGTCGATGTCGAGCCGCTCGCCGCCCTCGTGGCGCTGCTCGCCCTCGCCGATCTCCCGCTCGATCGCCTCGCCCTCGGCGGCGCGGAAGAAGAAGCGGTCGAAGAGCAGCTCGAAGACGCGCCGGTCCTCCTGGGACTTGGCGATTGTTGACGCCAGCGCCTCGCGGAAGTCCTCCTGCGCCGTCCACGGCACCTGCTCGAGGGCGGCGAAGGCGTCGAGAATCTCCGAGGTACCGACCGCGACTCCCTCGCCGCGCAGTTCCTCGCAGAAGGCGAGCAGCTTCGCCGCCAGCCCGGGCGGCCCGGCGTCTAGCTTCGGCCCGTAGGGAGAGGCCGCCATGCCACGCTCACCCCGCGGGCTGGCTGGGCGCGGCGAGTTTGACCCCGACCCGCTCGGCGACCAGGTCGATGTCGGTGCGGTGCTTGACCAGGATCGACATCGACTGCTCGAAGGTCTTGCGGTCGATGTCCTCGGCGCCCATCAGCAGCAGCGTCCGCGCCCAGTCGATCGACTCGGCGATCGAGGGTGGCTTCTTCAGGTCGAGGGCACGGATCATCCGCACGATCTCGACCAGCCGCCGCGAGAGCGTCTCGTCCAGCTCCGGCGTGTGCAGGCGGACGATCTCCATCTCGCGCTCGATGTCGGGATAGTCGAGCCAGAGGTAGAGGCAGCGGCGCTTCAGCGCCTCGGTCAACTCACGCGAGTTGTTCGAGGTGAGGACGACGATCGGCATCGTCGTCGCCGAGACCTGGCCCAGCTCGGGGATCGTGATCTGGAAGTCGGAGAGCAGCTCGAGCAGCATCGCCTCGAACTCCTGGTCGGTCTTGTCGATCTCGTCGATCAGCAGCACCACCGGCTCGGGGCTGGCGATCGCCTGCATCAGCGGTCGCTCGAGCAGGAACTCCTCGCTGAAGATGTCATCCTGCACGTCTTCCCAGCCGGCCGATCCGCCGGCCTGGATCCGCAGCAGCTGCTTGCGGTAGTTCCACTCATAGAGAGCCTTGGCCTCGTCCAGGCCCTCGTAGCACTGGAGGCGGATCAGGTCGCGGCCGGTCGAGCGCGAGAGCGCCTTGGCCAGCTCGGTCTTGCCGACGCCGGCCGGCCCCTCGACCAGGACCGGCTTTCCCAGGCGCTGCGCGAGGAAGGAGACAAGGGCAGCGGACTCGTCCGCAAGGTAGCCGGAGTCGGCCAGCGCCTGCTTCGTCTCCTCGACGGAGGCGGGTGTGGGAGCGTCACTCATCGCGGGCGATGATAATCGGCCCGGTGCTCGACCTCGCCTTCCCGTTGGCCGCCCTGCTTCCGCATAGCGCCGGCCCCTACGCTGCCTTGGTCCTGATCGGATTCGCGGTCGGGATTTTCGGCCACCTTTCGACCCAGCGCTGGCTGGTCGCCACCGGGATCATCTTGATCTTCCTCGGGGCGCTGCTCTTCCCCTTCGCGGTCAGCGTCACCAGCGACCAGCCGGCGCCGCAGATCGAAACCTCCGAACCCTCGCCGTAGCTGCCGGCCGGGGCTAGGATCGTCCGATGGCAAGCCTCGACGAGGTCGACCTCTCGCTGACACTCTCCCGCCGCGACGAGGAGCGCGAGCTGAGCCGGGCCTGGGAGCGGCTGGTGCAACTGCGGCTCACCCTCGGCGGCTTGATTGGCAAGGAGGGGATCGGCCCGCCGGTCTGCGTCCTCTTCGAGGGCTGGGATGCCTCCGGCAAGGGCGGTTCGATCAAACGGCTCGTCTCGCCCCTCGACCCCCGCCACGTGCGGGTGGTCCAGTTCGCGGCGCCGACTCCTGACGAGCGTCGCCACCACTTCCTCTGGCGTTTCTGGCCGGTTCTGCCCGGCTGGGGAGGGATGGCCGTGTTCGATCGCTCCTGGTACGGGAGGGTCCTGGTCGAGCGGGTGGACGGGCTTGCGACCCGCGAGCAGTGGCTGCGTGCCTACGACGAGATCAACGGCTTCGAGCGCACCCTCGCCGACGAGGGCACGATCCTGGTCAAGCTCTGGCTCCATATCTCCGAGCAGGAGCAGCTGCGCCGTTTCGAGGCCCGCGCCGCCGATCCGCTCAAGCTCTGGAAGCTGACCGAGGATGACTGGGCAAACCGCTCCAAGCGCCCCGAGTACGAGCTTGCGATCGCCGACATGCTCACTCGCACTGACCAGCCGCATGCGCCCTGGCGCCCGATCGCCGCCGAGTCGAAGCGATACGCCCGGGTCGCCGTAACGCGAGCCGTGATCGAGGCAATTGAGGCTGGGATGCGGAAATGGGGGCAGGAACCGCCGCCATCGTCGTAGAATCCCGTCGTCCGGACCCGAATCAGCAGGAGGACCACCGCTTTGAGCCGACTTCGAATCTTCTTACTCTTCGCCGCGCTTGCCGCGCTGGCAACTGCCTTTGCCGCATGCGGCAGCAGCGGTGGCAGCAGCAGCGAGAACCCGCAGAGCGTGATCAAGGACGCCACCCTGCAGGGGATCGAAAGCGGCAACATAGACCTCTCGCTCTCGGTCAACGTCTCAGGCGACGAAGGCGGCAAGGTCGACGTCAGCCTCGACGGCCCGTTCCAGAGCCGGGGCAACGGCCAGCTTCCGCTGTTCGACCTAAACGCGAAGGCGAACGGGTCGGTCGGCGGCAACAACGTCAACTTCGACGGTGGCGTGGAGCTGCTCTCGGACAAGGCCTACGTCAGCTACGAAGGGACCGACTATGAAGTCGACCCCACGACCTTCGGCTTCGTCAGGGCATCGATTGAAAAAGCCGAGAACCAGAGTGGCGCTCAGGGCAATTCCTCTGACGTGACCGCCTGCCAGGAAGCGGCGACCGGGCTCAAGGTCGAAGACTTCGTCGACAACCTGACCAACAAAGGGACGACCGACGTCGGCGACACCAGCACCACTCATGTCAGCGGCGATCTCAACGCTCCCGGGGCGATCGACGCGCTGATCGAACTGGTCGAAAACCCCGCCTGCGCCGCCCAGCTCGGCGCCGCCGGTCCCTTGCCCTCGACGGCTGAACTGGACCAGGCCAAGGGGCAGATCCAGAGCGCCCTGAAAACGGCACACGTCGACGTCTACGTCGGCGACGACAACATCGTGCGGCGGATCTCAGCCGAACTCTCGATCGAACCGCCTGCCAGCGCCGGCAGTGGCGGGCCGAAAAAGGTCGATGTCAGCTTCGACCTCTCGTTCGAAAACGTCAACGAAGAACAGTCGATCACCGCGCCGAGCGGCGCCAAGCCCCTCAACGATCTCTTCCTCAAGCTGGGGATCAACCCGATCGAACTGCTCCAGGCAACCGAAGGCGGTGGCCTCGGCTCCTTGCTGAACGGCGTCGGCGGCGAAACGGGCGGTAGCTCGGGTGGCGGCTCGACTCCCGGCGTTTCGCAGGGTTACGCAGAATGTCTCCAGAGCGCGGCCTCTGCAGCCGATGTACAGAAATGCGCGGCGCAGGCCGGGTAGCCGGATAACGCCAAGCGTCTTGCGAAGGGCCCCGCATTGCGGGGCCCTTCGCTTTTCCGCATACCCTTGCCGCGAATAAATGAGCGAGCCTCGCAATCCGAACCGGCCGAAGCTGAACGCCTCCTTCCTGCGCACGCCTGAAGGCTGGCCCTATCTGCTGGCGCCGCTGATCCCGCTGGCGGTGGTGCTCGACCTGGCCGGCGCTTCGGCCACCGTCGTCTTCCTCGTCTCGGCCTTGGGAATCGTTCCGACGGCCGCCCTGATGGGCCGGGCGACGGAGGAGCTGGCGGCGCGCTCGGGTCCCGGCATCGGCGGCCTGCTGAACGTCACCTTCGGCAACGCGCCGGAGCTGATCATCGCCCTCTTCGCCCTCGGCCAGGGCCTGCACGAGGTGGTCAAGGCGTCGATCGTCGGCTCGATCATCGGCAATATCCTGCTCGTGCTCGGCGCCGCGATGCTGGCGGGGGGGCTGGGGCGGGAGAAACAGACCTTCAGCAAGACCGGCGCCGGCGTCCAGACCTCGATGCTGCTGCTGGCCGCGGCGGCGCTGCTGATGCCGGCGATCTTCGAGCTGGTCGAGGGCAAGGGCCTGCCGCAGCCCGGCGCCGAGATAGTCCACTACGGCTCCACCGTCGAGCACCTCTCGCTCGCCGTGGCGATTGTGCTGATCGCGACCTACGTGTTGGGGCTGGTCTTCTCGCTGAAGACCCACCGCGACCTCTTCAACCCCGAGTACGGCGACGAGGACAGCTGGGGCTGGTCGACACGCACCTCGGTGATCGCGCTGGCGTTTGCCGGCGTCCTGGTCGGGGTGATGTCGGAGATCCTGGTCGGCTCGATCACCGAGGCCTCCCACGCGGTCGGCCTCTCCGAATTCTTCATCGGCGCGATCGTTGTCGCGATCGTCGGCAACGCCGCCGAGCACTGGGTCGCGGTCCTCGTCGCGATGAAGAACAAGATGGATCTCGCGGTCAACATCGCGATCGGCTCCAGCGCCCAGGTCGCCCTCTTCGTCGCCCCGGTGCTGGTGATCGCCTCCTTCTTCATCGGCCCCCACCCGCTGGCGCTCGTCTTCAACGGCTTCGAGCTCGGCGCGATCCTGATCGCGATCCTGATCGCCAACTACGTCACCCAGGACGGTGAGTCGACCTGGTTCGAGGGCGTTCAGCTCTTGGCGGTCTACGTCGTCTTCGGCATCGCCTTTTACTACGCGTAACCGACTTTGACCACAGCCCAGGGGGGTCAAAGTCGGATGCGTTGCGAGATCAGCCGTCGGCGAGCTCGGCCAGCGCCTTGAGGACGGCGTCGTCGTGTGTTTTCGGCGAGACCTTGGGGAAGACCTTGGCGATCTTGCCCTTGGGATCGACGATGAAGGTGCAGCGCTGCACGCCCATGTACTTCTTGCCGTACATCGACTTCTGCGCCCAGGCGCCGTAGGCCTCGGCGACGGCGTGGTCGGCGTCGGCGAGGAGGGTGAAGTCGAGGTCGTATTTGCCGGCGAACTTCTCGACCGCCTCGACCGCGTCGGGCGAGGCGCCGAGCACCCGGGCGCCGGCGGCTTTGTACTCGGCGCGGCGATCGCGGATGCCGCAGGCCTGGGTCGTGCAACCCGGGGTGTCGGCGCGGGGATAGAAGTAGAGGACCACGGTCTCGCCCCGCAGGTCGGAGAGCTTGATCTCGTCGCCGTTCTGGTCGGGAAGCGTGAAGTCCGGCGCCTTGTCGCCCTCGCTGAGCATCAGTCCTCGCGGCCTGGGTCCTGGCCGTCCTCGCCCTCGTCGAGCTCCTCGTCGCCTTGCTCCAGCGCCGTCTCGGATACGGAACCGGCGGAGCCTGGGTGGTAGTGGGTCTGGAACTTCTCCAGCAGCAGGTCGCGGCGATCCTCGTCGACCGGGACGTCCTCGGAGATCCGCACCCACTCGGCGCCCTCGTAGGCCTCCATGTTGAAGACCTCCTGGTCGACCGAGGTCGAGTCGTCGACGACGACAACCACCTCTGTCTGGGGATTGAAATACGTCCCCGGCTGCATCAGCAGGTCCTCCACCTCGTAGAGATTCTCGTCGGCGCCGTCGGCCATCAGGGCGATCCTATGAAATCCGTGACCTGACGCTCCACCTCGGCGTCGACGTCGAGCGGCGGCTCGCCGTGGCGCATCCGCCGTTC
>DATCBF010000120.1:0-4175 GCA_036512025.1 Solirubrobacterales bacterium | reverse complement strand
TTTGCCGCGACCGGGGGGCGAATCGTCGCCGGCCTCGCCAAGCAGTTGCACGAAGACGGCAAGGGGCGCGGCGTGATCAGCATCTGCGCCGCGGGCGGACAGGGCGTTGTCGCGATCCTGGAAGGAGCGCAGTCATGAGCGACCGCTACTCGCAGCTCGTCAACGCGCCGGTCGTCTCCACCGTCGCCCGCCAGGTCGGGCTGCCACAGCCGGTGAACCTCGACCGCCACCGCCCGGGAGCGCCGGTCGTCTCCGGGCCGGTCCTGATCGGGGCGGCGCCCGGGGGGCGCCTGGCACGGCCGCTGGGCGCGTTCCTGGACCGGATTAAGGCCGAACGCGGCAGCGCCGAGAGCAAGGTCAAGGCGCTGCTCTTCGACGCCACCGGCATCGCCGACTCGACCGAGCTGGTCGAGCTGCAGCGCTTCTTCTACCCGACGGTGGGCCGGCTCCAGCGCAGCGGCCGCGTCGTCGTGCTCGGCACGCCTCCGGCCGAGGCCGGCTCGACCCGGGCCGCCACCGCCCAGCGTGCGCTCGAGGGCTTTGTCCGCTCGCTCGCCAAGGAGATCGGCGGCAGGGGCGCGACCGCCCAGCTGGTCCTGGTCGACCCCGGCGCCGAGGCTGAGATCGACTCGACCCTGCGCTTCCTGCTTTCGCCTCGCTCGGCCTACGTCGACGGCCAGGTCGTCCGGATCGGCCCGGCGGTTGCGCCGGCGGCGGAGATCGACTGGGAGTTACCGCTGGAGGGCAAGACGGCGCTGGTGACCGGCGCCTCACGCGGCATCGGCGCCGCGATCGCGTCCACCCTCGCCCGCGACGGGGCCAAGGTCGTCGGCCTCGACGTCCCTCAGGCTGCCGTGGAGCTAGGCAGGCTCACCGCCGAGCTCGACGGCGACGCCTTCGAGCTCGATATCACCGCCGAGGACGCCCCCGAGCGGATCGCGGCGCGCTTTGCCGGCGGCGTCGACATCGTCGTCCACAACGCCGGCGTCACCCGCGACCGCACGATCGCGAAGATGCCCGAAGACCGCTGGGCACAGCTGATGGAGATCAACCTCTCCAGCGAGGAGCGGATCAACGACGCCCTGCTCGACGGCAAGCTGCTCGCCACCAACGGGCGGATCGTCTGCGTCTCCTCGATGTCGGGGATTGCCGGCAACTCCGGCCAGACCAACTACGCGGCCTCGAAGGCGGGCGTGATCGGGATGGTCGAAGCCCTGGCACCGGAGCTGGCCAAGCGCGCGGCGACGATCAACGCCGTCGCCCCCGGCTTCATCGAGACGAAGATGACGGCGGCGATGCCGATCGGCCCGCGCGAAGCGGGGCGGCGGCTGAGCAGCCTCTCCCAGGGCGGCCTGCCTGTCGACGTCGCCGAGACGATCGCCTGGTTCGCCAGCCCCGCCTCGACCGGGGTCAACGGCAACATCGTCCGCGTCTGCGGCCAGAGCCTGCTGGGGGCCTGAGATGGCGAGCCGAACCCTCGACAGCTCTCCCAGCATCTTGCCGCTCTACGCCCGTGCCGCGGCGCCGATGATCCCCGGCGCCTCGCTGCTTCCGTTCATACCCGGCGGCGGCGGCGAGATCCCGGACCTCGACCTGACGCTGGAGGGCATCGGCGCCGACCCGGCCGCGGTCGCCGCCTACGCCAAGGTCTGCGGCTTCCCGCTGCACGATCACCTCCCCCCCACCTACCCGCACGTCCTCGCCTTCCCCCTGCACATGGCCGTGATGGCCGACGGCAGGTTCCCCTTCGGCGCCGTCGGCCTGGTCCATATCGAGAACCGGATCGAGCAGCACCGGCGCATCGCCCTCGGCGAGGAGCTGGCGATCCGGGTGCGGCCGACGAAGCTTCAGCCGCACCCGAAGGGTCGCGCCTTCTCGCTGCTGACCGAGGTCACGGTCGGGGGAGAAACGGCCTGGGAGAGCGTAAGCACGATGCTGCGGCGCGGCGACGGCGACGCGAAGCCCGATGCGGAGGCCTTCGCGTCGCTGAGCCCGGACGTCCCGGCCGCCGCCGAGTGGCGCCTCGGCGGCGATCTCGGTCGCCGCTACGCCGCCGTCTCCGGCGATCGCAACCCGATTCACATGCACTCGCTGACCGCGAAGCCGCTCGGCTTCCCCGGCGCGATCGCCCACGGGATGTGGACCAAGGCCAGGTGCCTGGCGGCGCTCGACAGTCGCCTGCCCGACGCTTTCGCCGTCGACGTCCGCTTCCGCAAGCCAATCCTGCTGCCGGCGCGCGTCGAGTTCGCAACGGCCCCCGAAGGCAAGGAGATCGCCTTCGCCGTGCGCGACGCCAAGCGGCAGACCCCTCACCTCGACGGCCGGGTCCGGCCGCTCGAGACAAAGCTCAAACCGAAAACCGGGAAGAAGGCAACGTGAACGCCACCGAGACCACCGACCAGAACATGGCTGAACGCAGCATGGGCTTTGGCCTGCGGGCGCTCAACCGCCTCGCCGGCTCCGACCTGCTCGACCGGCTCCGCATCCGTAAGCAGGCCGAGCGAGCTCTCTTCCAGAGCACCAAGAACGGATTCCGCTCGGCGACCGTGGCCGGCCGCACCTTCAAGGCCGCCCAGCAGCTGGGCAAACCGGCCCGGCAGAAAAAAGGCAGATCGAAAGGCCTGTTCGACGTCACCCCCGACGACGAGCAGCAGATGTTCCAGGAGGCCGGCCGCTCCTTTGCCACCGAGAAGATCCGCCCCGCCGCCCTCGCCGCCGATGACGCCTGCGAGACACCGGCCGAGCTGCTCGACCAGGCGACTGAGCTCGGGGTCAACATGCTCGGTGTCCCCGAGGAGCTCGGCGGCGTCATGCACGAGCAGTCGGCGGTGACCAGCGTCCTGATCGGCGAGGCCCTCGCCCACGGCGACATGGGCATCGCCTACGCGGCCCTGGCCCCCGGCGCCGTCGCCACCGCGATCGGGCTCTGGGGCAGCGCCGAGCAGGAGGCGACCTACCTGCCCGCCTTCACCGGCGAGGACGTCCCCACGGCGGCGCTGGCGATCCTCGAGCCGCGGCCCCTGTTCAACCCGCTGGAGCTGCGGACGAAAGCGCGTCGGAAAGGCGACGAGTGGGTCCTTGACGGCGCCAAGTCGCTGCTGGCCCGGGCCAAGGACTGCGAGCTGTTCGTGATCGCGGCCGAGGCCGACGGGCTCGGCCCGGCGCTGTTCGTGGTCGAGTCGGGCGCCAAGGGGCTCTCGGTCGAGGCCGAGCCGGCAATGGGGTTGCGGCCGGCCACAACCGGTCGCCTCCTGATCGAGGGCGTGCGCCTGCCGGCAAGCGCCCTGCTCGGCGAGGGCAAAGCCAAGGACTACCTCGAATGCATCGACCGCTCGCGGATCGCCTGGTGCGGGCTCGCGGTCGGGACGGCGCAGGCCGTGCTCGACTACGTGATGCCCTACGTCAACGAGAGAACCGCCTTCGGCGAACCGATCTCCAACCGCCAGGCCGTCGCCTTCGCTGTCTCCGACATCGGAATCGAGTCCGACGGGATGCGGCTTGCCACCTACCGGGCGGCGAGCCGGGCCGGGCGGCGTGAGAGCTTCGCCCGCGAGACGGGCATCGCCCGCCGCCTCTGCGCGGCGAAGGGGATGCAGATCGGCTCCGAAGGAGTGCAGCTGCTTGGCGGCCACGGCTTCGTCAAGGAGCACCCGGTCGAGCGCTGGTACCGAGACCTTCGAGCAGCGGGCGTAATGGAGGGCGCCCTGCTCGTCTAGAGCTAAGGAGAACCATGATCAACCTCGAGATACCGAAGAAGTTCAAACCGCTGGCAAGCCAGGCCAACCAGGTCGCGACCGAGGTCTTCCGGCCGATCTCACGCAAGTACGACGAGGCCGAGCACACATACCCGAAAGAGCTCGACATGCTGGCGTCGCTGATCGACGGCATGAACGAGGGCTCCGATATCGGCGGCGCCGGCGCCGCCGGCGTCCGGCGTGAGGACGGCGACGGCAGCGGTGAGAACCGCAACGGCTCCAACCTCTCGACCGTGCTCGGCATCATCGAGCTCTGCTGGGGCGATGTCGGCCTGCTGCTCTCGATGCCGCGCCAGGGCCTCGGCAACTCGGCGATCGCCTCGGTCGCGACCGAGGAGCAGCTGGAGGAGTACGGCGGCAAGTGGGCGGCGATGGCGATCACCGAGCCGGAAGCCGGCTCGGACTCGGCCTCGATCCGCA
>DATCBF010000119.1:0-2127 GCA_036512025.1 Solirubrobacterales bacterium | reverse complement strand
GCCAAAGAGACGAGCCCGTACTTATTGCAGCACCGCGAGAACCCGGTCGATTGGTATCCGTGGGGAGAGGAGGCGCTCGCGAGAGCCCAGGCCGAGGATCTGCCGATTCTGCTCTCGGTCGGGTATTCCGCCTGCCATTGGTGCCACGTGATGGAGCGCGAGTCCTTCGAGAACCCGGAGACGGCCGCCTACATGAACGAGCACTTCGTCAGCGTCAAGGTCGACCGCGAGGAGCGCCCCGACGTCGATGCCCTCTACATGGAGGCCGTGCAGGCGATCAGCGGGCACGGGGGCTGGCCGATGACGGTCTTTCTCGACCCCGACGGAGTGCCCTTTTACGGCGGCACCTACTTCCCGCCTGATGAGAGCCGGGGAATGCCCAGCTTTCAGATGGTGATGGAAGCCGTCGTCGACGCCTTCACCGGCAAACGCGAGGAGTTGCGGGAACGGGCGCCGCAGACGCGGGCGCGCCTCGGGGCGATCGGCGCGATCGAGCCCGCCTCCGAGCCACCCGAGGCCGCCCTCCTCGACGCTGCGCTGAAGACCCTCGGCGAGCACGCCGACCTCGAGCACGGTGGCTTTGGCGGGGCGCCGAAGTTCCCACCCGCCTCGGCCCTGGAGCTGCTGCTGGCCGGCGGCGCGAGCCAGGTGGTGGAGATCACCCTCGACGCGATGCTGGCAGGGGGCATCTACGACCAGCTCGGCGGTGGCTTCTCGCGCTACTCGGTCGACCCGGTCTGGCTCGTCCCCCACTTCGAGAAGATGCTCTACGACAACGCCCTGCTCGCGCGCGTCTACCTGCATGGCTGGCAGGTCCTCGGCCATCGGCGCTACCGCCGCGTCTGCGAAGAGACGCTCGACTGGATGCTGGCCGAGATGCGAGGCTCCGAGGGTGGCTTCTACTCGGCCCTCGACGCCGATTCCGAGGGCGAGGAGGGCCGCTTTTACGTATGGACTCCGCGGCAGATCCGCGATCTTCTCGGCGACGAGGCGACGGCGACGATCGATTTCTACGGCGTCACCGAGCAGGGCAACTTCGAGGGGCGCAACATCCTCCACCTCGCAGCCGGCGCCGGCGCCCCCGAGCCGGCCGGCCTGGCCGAGGCGCGCAAAACCCTCTACGAGGCCCGTGCCAAGCGGGTCTGGCCGAGCCTCGACGACAAGCGGCTCTGCTCCTGGAACGCGCTGGCGATCTCCGCTCTGGCCGAGGCCGGCGCGGTCCTGGAGCGAGACGACTACCTCGCCGCCGCCCGCGAGTGCGCCGATTTTGTGCTGACGACCATGCGCGACCCGGATGGCCGACTCCTGCGCACCTACAAAGACGGACGGGCCCATCTCAACGCCTACCTCGAGGACCACGCCTTCCTGCTCGAGGCGCTGCTCACGCTCTACGAATCGAGCTTCGAGCCGCGCTGGTTCGAGCAGGCCGAGGCGCTGGCGAAAACGACGGTCTCCCGCTTCGGCGATCCCGAGCGCGGTGGCTTCTACTCCACCTCCGACGATCACGAGCAACTGATCGCCCGCCGCAAGGAGGTCGGCGACCACCCGATCCCCTCCGGCAACTCCTCGGCGGCGATGGGCCTCTTGCGCCTGGCGGCGCTGACGGGCGAGCGCGCCTACGAGCAGCAGGCCGAGGGCGTGTTTCGCCTCTTCGGCAAGACCGCGGCCGGTCACCCCGACGCCTTCGCCCACCTGCTCCGGGCCCTCGATTTCCATCTGACGCCGACCAAGGAGGTGGCATTGATCGGCGAAGACGTCGGCTCGCTTTCCCGGCCGGTGAGAGCCGAGTTCCGCCCGCACATCGTCCTTGCCGGCGGGGTCGAGGGCACGGCCGAGCCGCCGTTGCTGCGAGAGCGCACCAAGGTCGACGGCAATCCGGCCGCCTACGTCTGCGAGCACTTCAGCTGCCGCGCCCCGGTTACGGACGCGGCAGCTCTGACCCAGCTGCTCGATTAGGCAGCCGAGGGAAGAACCCGGGGCGTTGCCTGGTCTTTTGGCAGAGCCGCGGCGCTGGCGATCAGGCTCTGGAACTCGTTCAGCGCCAGATGGCCGACGGCCTCGAGAATCTCCTCGTCGGTCCAACCGATCTCACGCGCCTCCTCGTGGAGATGGAGCGGCGGCGGGCCG
>DATCBF010000118.1:0-9091 GCA_036512025.1 Solirubrobacterales bacterium | reverse complement strand
TTTGTGAATGTGATCGCCACTACCTGACCCGCCAATAGGCATCCGCTGCTGACCAGGTGGATGATCCGCTGGGTGAGCACTCGCGTCTTGCCGGCACCCGGCCCCGCGACGACGAGCAGCGGCCGCTCGAGCAGCGCATGTACCGCCGCTCCCTGCTCGGAATCGAGCCTGCTCGCACCGCCGGCGCCAGCTGCTTTGGCTGCTTGAGTCATCTCACCTCCTTTTGTCTTTGGCTCGCTATTCGTGAACAGCAACCCCCCGGGCAGTGACTAACCGTCACGCCGGCACAAGGCTCACCCGGATCCGGGGAATGACCGATCCCGGAAGACATCGCCGACGTAGCGATGAACTTCCTCGCCCTCGTCTGCCGTCGCCGACGGCAACCGCATTGCGCCTCATCAAGACGCCCCTTCGACGATCGCAAAGGTCTGCGTTCGCCAATTCGTGAGCCGATAGGCGACGCCGGACGGTGAACGGAAAAGGCTTTTGCTCGGGTTGACGACCTCAAATGCCCTGTGGGGACCGTCAGGGGTCAGGAAATCGACCGAGAACTCGAGCTTCGCTCCCGGCACCACAGCGCCAAAAAGTGCGGCCCGATTGCGACAGCGCTGCCGCCACTCCATCGCGTAGCGATCGTCGGTGGGCGTCAAGAGATCGAGGATGCACGCGGGGCAGTCACACTCACACGGACCCATCTGCTCTTCCATCGCCTTCCAACCGAAGCGAGCGCCGGGACAGCCAGTGGTGAGCACGACCATCGCCCAGACCTTGCCGCTGTCGAGCTGGCGAACGGCGGCGTAGAAGGTGCCGCCGATGCCGCCGATGTGGGCGCTGGCCAACATCGTCTGCTTCTCACCCAACAACTCGCGGGTAAAGAAGCTGGCGTGACTCTCTCCCGCAGCTCGGTGGTCCATCACCAGCCAGCCCACGTCAGTGCCCCCGTTCGCAGATACCGCCGACCATCGCCGCGACAAGCTCTGAAATCGAGGTGTGCGGGAAAGCTTCGACTGCCCGTTCGAGCAGCTGTCCATAGTCGCTTCGCGCCAGGGCGTCATCTCCGAGTACAGCCTCGAAGGAGCTGAGGACCGTCTGGCCAAGCGCAAGCCGAGCAGAGTCCCGCACGCTAAGGCGATCGCCCAGCGCCAGCGCAGCCACAAGGAGCTCGCGCATCTGGGAGAAGTGAAAGGGCTTGTCGATTACGAAGTCAAGGCCGGCGGCCAGGGCTTCGTCATGGCGATCTCGCCGTGTCATCGCAATCACGGGTACGTCTTCGCAGCGAAACTCGCACAGCGCCGCCACGTCAGCGCGAGTGGCGATGTTGCAGATCAGGAGATCGGCCGTCCCCTTGCGAACAGAAGCCGCTCGCGAGACATCGTCAAAGGCAAGGACCGTGCAGCCCTCCGCCTGCAGATGGTCCCGGAGCAGGTCCCGCATCACCGGGTCAGGCTCGAACAAGACAATTCGGGCCGAGAGCTTCATCTCATACCTCCGATTCGTTTGATTTGCGAAGGGCGGCCCCACCGGAGTTCCGGCGGGGCGCACCCCCCTCGATTGGGACAAACAGCACTCGCTGCCGTCGCTTCCTCTGGCACCGAAAGCGCCGGCAACGGGCTCAGGGCAAGCCGAAACGGCCGGCCTTCTACTGCCGATCGGGCGCCTGTGGCACCGGGTCCAGCGCCTGGCCCTGAGCAACGGCCAGGCGCGGCCGGGCGCCCATCGCTTCAAGCACGTCCTGGGCGTTGCGCACAACGGTGGCGCCTTTGGCCAGGAGGTCGTTGGTGCCGACGGAGCAGCGAGCGTTGACCGGCCCCGGGACGGCGCCCAAGTCGCGACCGAGGTCGGTCGCGATCCTCGCGGTCACCAACGACCCCGAGTGTTCGGCCGCCTCGACCACTACGGTCATCCCCGCCAGGGCGGCCATGATCCGGCTGCGGGCCGGGAAGGCCCAGCGCCACGGCGGAGTGCCGGGCGAGAACTCAGAGATGACCAGCCCGCGCTCACAGATCTGGTGCCAGAGCGGGCGGTGGGCGGCCGGATATGCCGTGTCGGCGCCGCAGCCCAAAACGGCGACCGTGAGCCCACTCTCCAGGGCGCCACGATGGGCGCAGGAGTCGATGCCGAAGGCCAGCCCGCTGACGACAACCTTCTCAGAGGCAGCCAGCTCCCTTCCCAGCTCGCGGGCTACCTCGCGCCCGTAGGGGCTGGCGCGGCGGGTGCCAACAACAGTGATGACCGGGTCGCGGGCGATCTTCTCGAGGTGCTTGTGATCGCCACGGCCGATCAAGGCCCATGGCGCATCGGGGAGCTCACGCAGCGCCTGCGGATACAGCGGGTGGTGGTGGCAGCACCCCCAGCAGCGGGCGGCAAAAAGCTCGCGCTCGAGCTGGTCTCCTGACATCGCCTCTACTCGGGCGAGAAGGTGGGCTGCGACCTTAGGTGCGACCGCAGCAGCCAGGCCTTCGTTGCCGAGCCTCAACAGTTCAGAGGTCGGCGGCCCCGGCGCGGCGCAGTAGGACTGTTCGATGTAGGGGCCGAGCAGCGCCAGCAACCAGGAGCGTCGCAGGCACTGTGGGCAGGCTCGCGGCTCAGACATGCTCGGAGCGCCCCAGTCGCAGAGCCTTTGCGATGTGCTCGCGTTCGATCGCCTCGCTTGCCTCCAAGTCGGCGATCGTGCGGGAGAGACGAAGGACACGGCCGCGGTCTTCCCCGTCCAGCTCCCCTGCCTCCGGCGCCTCGGCGAGAAACGCAGCGCAGGCGGCGGCACCGGGGCAGGAGTTGAACTCGGCGACAGTCATTTCCGCGTTGCAGCGGCCCATGCCCAGGCGCCAGTGCTGGCGCTCGCGAGCCGCGAGGACGCGCTTTCGCACGTCCTCAGAGGACTCGCCCAGCTCGCCTGCGATCTCTGCTGTCTGCGGTGGGCCGATCGCGGTGCGAATGTCGAAGCGATTGCCCAGGGCCGAACTCAGGCGATGTCGGTAGCGCCGAAGCGCGCCAGGGGAACACAGGCACTGCCCGTCGGAGCGCCCCCGCCCGCAGGGGCATGGGTCGGCCGCCGCCACGAGCATGAAACGAGACGGCAACTGCCGCCGGAAACCGGCGCCGGCAACGGAAGCTATGCCCGACTCAAGCGGCGCCTGGAGTGCTTCCAGCGTCTCGCGGCGAAACTCACCCAACTCATCGAGGAAGAGCACCCCGCGGTGAGCGCGCGTCGCCTCCCCGAAGCCGGGTCGGCCAGCGCCGCCAATCATCGCGGCCGGGCTGATCGTGTGATGCGGGGCGCGGAAGGGGCGCCCGTTTACAACACCGGCGCCGAACTGGCCGCAGGCACTGGCGATACGTGCCACATCAAGGGCCTCCTCAGTCGAGAGCGAGGGCAGGATCGAGGGCAGCCTGCGCGCCGCGAGCGACTTTCCGCAACCAGGCGGACCGACGAGCAGGAGGGCGTGCCCGCCGGCGGCTGCAACCTCCAGGCAGTAGCGAAGGTGGGACTGGCCGCGAAGGTCTGCGAGATCGGGACCGCCCGCAGCCGGACTCAGTGCGAGCGTCAGCGGCTCGGGGCGAACGGGGTGACACTTGCCAGCTGCAATGGCGCTGAGCTGCCTAAGGTCCTCAAGTGCGATCACTTCGATTCCGTCGACAAGAGCGGCCTCCGGTCCGTTCTCGACGGGAACGACAATCGCTGCTACCCCAGCCTGCCGAGCAGCCTCAGCAGCCGAGAGGACTCCACACACCGGACGAAGGGAGCCGTCCAGTGCGAGCTCTCCGGCGAAGGCCAGGCCCGAGAGCCGCTCGCCCGCCAGCTGGTGCGATGCCACCAACAGAGCCACTGTCAATGGCAGGTCAAATCGGGGGGCGTCAGTACCGGCGGCCGCGGGTGCAAGGTTGGCGACGATTCGCCGAGGAGGGAACTCAAAGCCGCAGTTGAGGAGGGCGGCGCGCACCCTCTCCCGCGCTTCCCGGACGGCCGTGTCAGGGAGGCCGAGGATCGCAAAGCTCGGCATCCCCCGGTGGACATCGACCTCGATGCGGGCGGCTCGAGCCGCGACCCCATCGAGGGTGAATGTTTGCGCTATTGCGAGCGTCGTAAGAGCGCCCGGTCGATTTTCAGACATGCGTTGATCACTCCTTTGGTTGCATGGCACCGCGCAGGCGGCTGGTACGCCGACCGGTGCTGTTCGTCGAGCTGGATGTGGCCGCCGGGTGGGAGCCGCCGACGCGGCTAGGTGGCGTCGGGCAGCGCGGCGTAGTGGCGGCGAGCGATCTCGGGCGAGTCGAAGACCCACACAGTCAGGTCTCCTTCGCAATACATCGCGATCGCAGGCCGCTCGGCCGGCCTCCTCGGCCGCCACTTCAGATAGACGACGAGAGGCCAGTTGCCTTTCGCGTCCAAAGCCTCCCAGCCGCGATCCATGAGGTCGGCCATGAAGTCATAGCCTTCGTCATAGCCACAGTCAAAGCCCAGGCCGCTGCCGCCGAGGTAGCCGCAAAAGCCCCTACTGACCGTCAAACCATCGCCGGCGCGGGTTCCCGCCCAGTCCACGAGATCGCCGCCTAGCGAGGCGTCGCAGAACCGCTCGATCACCTTCTCGGGCGGGGTCAGCACAATTGACGCTGTGTCGTTTTCATCCATCGGTTCTCCTTTCTCGGGGACAGCCGGGTAGGGATGACTCACGCGGCCGGAGGCAAGCCGTCGGAGATCGAGGCACGCTGCAAGCCGACGTCGACTTCCACGGCCCCGCACACTTCCTCGTGCGCCGCGGCGGCGTTGCCCTCGTCGAAGGAGAACCCTGATCCAAACGACTCGATCTGCGGCCCTCCTTCCCCCCACGTCACCGAGGTCTCATAAGCCGCCGGGCGCACCTCCGCTGTCGTCACCACGTAGGGCCCGATCGAGGTCTGGCGCCGGTAGCGCATCACAAAGAACCTCGCGGCCGACCCGATCGTCTTCAGCTCCATTCCTCGCCCCCTCCCATCAGGCGCTGCCTTGGGAGCCATGGCCCTCGCCTATGCCAAGCCCAACGCACGGAACTGACCGGCGATCTGGGGGTTGATGCGTCCCTTGCGCCGCCGTGCTCGCGTGGCCGGTACCACGGGAGTCGAGCGTCGTGGCTGTGAACGCTCCTCGCGCATCTGGCGCCAATGCATACGCAGGCGCGGTCGTGCGCTGATAAGCCGGCGCAGCTGGCTCGGGCGCAAGAAGGCGAGCAACAGCCAGCCGCCCTGCTGTTCATCGCTGTGGCAGCGATCCGCGCGGCGCTCGCACTCCGCCTTGATCTCATCGCGGTGAGAGAGAAGGACTTCGACGAGCGCTTCGGGGTCGATCAGGTCCGTTGCCCGCCAGGCAAGGGCGAGGCGAACCTTCAATGCCCCGGCGGCGGCCAGGGTGAGCCAAGCTCGCTCCTCCGGCGCACAGCGGCCTTCGGCAGCCTCGATCAAGGCGGGAAGGAAATCCTCGCTGGCGAGGGTGGACAAGATCGCGCCAATCGGAGTCGAGGCTTCAGCCTCGCGGACGGCATGACGAATCGCCGCCGGGGAGATCTCCCCGTCGAACTCACTCTTGATCGCTTCAATACGGCGCATCGGGTGCATGTCGCACTCCTTTTCTGCCCGACTGGTGCGGGCGTCGTTTGCCGAGCCCGGGCGAATCGCCGGGCTCGATTTGGTTCGTGGTTTGCCTGCCGGCGGCGACTGCGCGAGTCGCCGATGCAGCGGGCCACTGCTCGGCGGCGCCTCGCCAACTGCGCGAGGAAGGCCCCCATTACCTTGAGCGCTGCCTCCGGCTCTCAGGCCGCCTTGGGCAGCCGCTTCGCAAGGGAAGCGAAGTCTGTCTCGTCTGCCATTTGCGCCAGCACATGGCCATGGCAGGGCTTGTGCGGGGCTTCATGGCCCAGCCTTTTGCCTCGCAAATCCCCCAAGCGAGCCAGGAGGTCCGGCTGGCCTTCGATCCAACATTCGTAGCGGGCGCTGACCCGCGCCCGATCGCCGTGAATGCCGACGATGAAGGGGTTGGCCCAGAGGCTGCTGGGCCCGATGAAGACATCGAAGGCCTCAAACCGGTAGTCGACCACGCGGGTCGGGCTCACGGCGAGCGTTACCACCGCTCTTCTGTGGTCGCGCTGCAGCAGGGCCTCAGGCCTCTTGGCGATCGTCGCGGTCACGATACGCCACCTCTTCGCCCCTCGATTGCCTCGGCGAGGATCGCGGCCGCATCGCTGTCTCCCTCTCCGATCTGGCGAAGTCCACAAAGGATGGTCGCCAACGGAACCCCGTCTCGAATGTCGGCGGCCACCACGGGCCAGCCCTTTCCCTCGACCTCTACGGCAATGTCGTCGACCATCTCTTTTCGTTCGAGGTCATCGACAGCCCGATTCGCCGCCGCCACATCCCCGTAGGGGCCGGCGGCGATCTCATCGGTGTGGGAATCGCGGACGACGATGCCCTTCGGCGTCGTCTCCATTGCGTAACGCAGAGTCGTCACGTCCATTTCACCTCCGTTTTGTCTAGGAGCGCAGGCGCATGTCGCGTGCCTCGCCAAGGCGCTCAAGCGCCTTTGTGAGACTGGCCGCGCCTTCGCTGTCAGCTGCTCCGATCAGGAGCAGGCGCTCAAGAGCCGTCTCAGGCAAAAGCCCGGCCCTGATCTCCTTGGCCAGCCCAAACCAGCCGTCTGATTCGACTTCCGTGGCGAGCTCGGGCACGATGTCGGCCCTTTCCCTCGCCTCCGCCTCCTCGCAGGCGACCTCATACGAGCTGAAGGGTCCGCCCGCAAGGCATTCTCGATCGGTGTCAAACAGCTGCACACCGTCGAGCGTGCCCCGCGGTACGTAGCGAACTTCGGTACCCATCACTCGAGCGCGGCCGGACCGCGCTGTGTCGGCGGCGGATACTCACCGGCCGCCACCTTGGAGAGATAGTGGCGGTAGCGGATCCACTGGCCCAGGACAACCCGTGCCCGCTCCCCACCGTCGTCGCGCTCTATATAAAGGCGCAGCGCCTGGACCAGCCGATCGACCATCCGCAAAAGCAGCGGGTCGACCGCCAGTCCGCTGCGAGCCGCCGCAAACTCCGACGGGCACAGCTCCAACGTCGGGATTGCGAGGCCGACCGCCGCAAGAACCCGGTCGAGATCTCGATCAACGGAGGCCGATCCTCGGGCTGGGCGGGACGGTTTGGCCGCGACGATCCCCCGCTCGACATCGGCCACCGCTTTTTCCAGATCCTTGCGCTCGCCGGCACTGAGATCGCCACATGTCCTCGCACCATTTACCTGGCAGATCAACAGCGCCTCAAAAGCCACCCGCAGCGTGCAGCGCGGGACCATCGGCAAGAGGGTGTGGACCCTGACTTTCTTCGCTCGTGGATCCGCGAGAAGCGCGGCCACGGCGAGCCGGCCGCTGCGAGCCTCGGCCTTCAGCTCGCCGATCGCGTCCTTGGTCGCATTGGCCTTGCTGAGCGCCGCAGAGCGCTGGGCCGTCGGCGTGCCGGCATCGGGCCGTCTTGGCGCCGCTCGACTCATGACCTCCTCCTTCCTCGGGCCCTCTCCGGCTCGGCGACGCCGAAGAGGCGCCGCAGCTCCTTCACGCACTCGACAAACTGCTCGCCGCGCAAAGCGCGCCCGGTCGGCCATCCTCGCCGCGCTGCGACCATGTCGGCTGCCCCGCCGCCGGCGCCGCAGGAGAAGCAAAACCACCCCGAGCCCGGCTCGCTGTAGAGCTGGGCGGAGGGATGGCGATCCGCGTGCCCGAGGTTCGGGCACCGAACCTTGCCGTCGCGACGGGGCTCTGCGCCGGTGATGACCCGGTAGTAGTCAGCCGGCGCCATCTCCTTCCACGGCTCGAGCCCTCCCGACCTCCAACCCAGCGTCAGCCTGCTACGGCGCGCTGGTGCCTCCTTGGGATCTCTGAGGCCGGCGGTCAGCACATCGGCGTTGTAGGCGGGCCTGGAGAGATCGCAGGTCAAGAACCCGCACCAGGCCCCGGGCTCTCCCACCGCTGCGTGCTTCCAATTCTGGGTGCCCGGAACTCGCATGATCCGCCCCCGGTCACAGGACTGCATGTCGGCCCCGAGCGCTGCCGCGAGCTTTCGGTTTGCCCGATCGCAGCAGTCTGCCTGCAGCGGCTCGGCAAGGCGCCAGTAGGCGTGAACGCCGCCCGAGCCCGAGGCGATGACCGCGTGCGGGCGATGCGGAAAGCCATCTAACCGTGGCAGGCGGCGCGGATCGTCAATGTCGACCCAAAGCACCGCCGACTCCGCCACGGACTCCCGGCCGGCGAGGGGAAACTGGAGCGTCGCCGGGGTGAGGAACACCTCGCGGCGCCGCCCCGAGCGCAAGGCACGCACACGCTGAAGCAACGCGTCGCGATCGCCGGATGCGACGAAGTTCGCCGGCTGGGACCGGTCGAAATCGCCGAGGCTGCCGTCGCCTCGTCGTCGCGCCCCGACCACCTCGACGAGGCCGGGCCGATCGGCGTGAAGCAGCTCGCTCAGCAGAGCGGCATGGGCGTCGGCGCCGAAACGTCGGGTGCGCCGGCGACCGTCTCGCAAGCGCAGGTCAACCGGTGTCGGTGGCCCCGTTTGGCGGGAGACAACGCGTGGCTGGCGCCGTCCCGCGGCCACACTCACTCCTCACCGTCCTCGCCCGAGCCCCGGCGGCGCTTGACATCGGAGAGCCGAAGCGCCCGGCAGACCGGCGCCGCCTCTTCGGCGCAACGCTCGGCGTAGTCGTTGCTGAGAGCCTCAAGGTGGGCGGGCAGGTCATCTCGGCAGTTCCCGAGTGCTCGCAGCCCCCAGGCCTCAGAGGCGTCATAGAGATAGCGACCTCCGGGAACAGGGCAGCTGCGGATCTCGTGCAGGAGCCCTTCGGCGTCAAGAAACCGCTGCTCGGTGTGGACACCCTTTCGAGTGGCCAAGAACCGCTTGGCGCTGCGAGCACGGGCCTCTGTGGTATCTAGAGTGGCGGCGCTCACAGACCGACCTCCTCGGGAGCGATGTCGAGCGCGTCGCAGAGCAGTACCGCTGAGGTGTCGGGAGCGACTCGGGCGAAGCGCAGCCGGCCCTTGCCTTCGCGGTGGCCGAGCAGGCCGAGCCGCCGGCA
>DATCBF010000117.1:0-3294 GCA_036512025.1 Solirubrobacterales bacterium | reverse complement strand
ATCCATGCGCGGCCCCCAAGGTAAAGCGCGACGAGCGCGACCGGCGCGATCGGCACGGGCGTCGCGCCGCCCGGGTCGTGGCCCTGGTCGTCGCCGGCGCGGCTGGATTGGCGGTCTCGATCGGGCTGCCCCCCGGGCTCGGCCGGCAGGCGCGCGCCGACGGAGCCCTGCCGGGCTCGCTGGGGATCCTGCTGCCCATCGACAAACCGCAGGAGATCGTTCTTGGCACCACCTTCGGCCTCATCATCTCGGACGACGGCGGTGCGACCTGGGTCTGGACCTGCGAACAGGTCGCGACCTCGATGGCGAACGTCTACGCGGTCGGCCCACCGCCGGCCACGGCGGGCACGCTCGGCGATCGGTTCTACGCGCTGTCTCCGCTGCCCGAGGTGGGCCTGTCCTTTTCCGACGACGGCACCTGCATGTGGCAGCTCTCGACCGGCGCGCTGACGGGCGCCACCGTGAGCGATTTCTTCGTCGATCCGACGAACCCGAATCGGGTCCTGGCGGCCGCGTCGGCCACCGACGACGCCGGCGACGTCGAGCCGGCGTCGCTCTACCAGTCGCTCGACGGGGGGACCACCTTCGATTCCACGCCCCTCTTCGTCGCGCCGGCCAACGCCCCCATCGTGGGCATCGAGATCGCGCGCAGCGATCCCAACGTCATCTACCTGGCCTACTACTTCACCCTCACGGTCGGGCGCGATCCGGTGCTGGTCCGCTCGTCCGACGGTGGAAAGAACTGGACCACGCTCGACGTGCAGGCCGCGCTGGGCCCCAACATGGTCCGGATCTTCGCGGTCGATCCGGGCGATCCCGATCTGGTCTACCTGCGCGTGATCGCCTCCGGAAGCGAGAGCGTCGCGGTGACCCGGGACGGCGGGATGACCTTCGCGCAGCCGCTCACCATCCCGAACGGCGCGGCGACCGCCTTCGTGCGCCTCGCCAGCGGGACGTTGCTGGTCGGGGCGCGCCTGAATTTTACGGGCGACGGGGGCGGCGCGAGCGGCGCGGGGTACCGCTCGACCGACGGCGGGAAGAGCTTCGTTCCCTGGATCCTCAGCCCCCAGCCGCACATCGTCGGTCTGGCCGAGCGGGTCTCGGGGCAGCAGGCGACGCTCTATCTGTCGGGCGAGAACTACGTCGACGGTTGGGCCCTCGCCACCTCCACCGACGAGGGCGCCACGTTGACGCCGATGATGAGCTACGACCAGGTCCGCGGCATCAAGGCCTGCGCGCAGCAGACCTGCGCCAACAGCTGCAACTACGTGGAGAATCAGGCGGTCTGGAGCAGCGACGTCTGCACCGGCGCCCTCCTGGACGCCGGAACGGTTACGCCGCCGCCGCCGGCCGGCTCGGGTTGCCACTGCGGCGTCGCCGGCGGGGACGGCCCCGGGGATTTCCCGCTGCTGGCTTTCGCGCTGGCCTGCGCGCTCGGCTTTTGCGTCAAGCTCATGCGTCGCGGGTCCCGCCGCCGCGCCGACTGAAAGGTGCGCGGGCAATCGGGGGGGCGGTCACCGTCGGGGATGGCTCGACAGTTGCCGAACCGCGGTGTAGATTAATTTTTCTTTGTACACGGCGTTTCCGTACAAGGCTGGGCCCATAGCTCAGCGGTCAGAGCTGGCGGCTCATAACCGCCTGGTCCCTGGTTCGAATCCAGGTGGGCCCACTCTCGATTCGACGGGCACGTCGGCCCTTCCGGTCCATATGGAGGAACGCATTGCGCGACCAGCTTAAGCGACTCGAAGAGCTACAGACCCACGACGCAAAAATTCAGGAGCTAGAGAACTCGCTCAAGGCGATCCCGCTCAAGTTGGCGGCGACGCAAAACGATCTTGCCCGCGTCGAAGGACTTCTGGGAACCGAGCGGCAAGCGCTCTCGGAGGCCGAGAAATACTACGGCGAACAGAAGGGCCTTCTCACCGACGACGAGGTGCAGGTGGCGGGCGCCAAGCACAAGCTGGCCCAGGCCAAGAACTCGAAAGAGTACATGGCGGCGCAACGTGAGATCGAACAGCGCCGAGAGGGGCTGACCTCGCGAGAGGGCGAGATCACCAAGCTCAACGGTGCCGTCGACGCCAAGAAGAAGCTTCTGTCGGAACGCGCGAGCGACGTCGAAGCCCTCAAGACCTCGATCGCCAAGGACGCCGAGGCCGCCAAGGTGCGCATGGACGAGATCGAAGCGCAGATCGCGACCTTGCGGGGGGAGCGCGACAAGCTGGCCTCGGAGGTCAATCCCGAGGTGCTCAAACGCTACTCGGTCATCCGGATGCGACGTGGCCTGGCCGTGGTGAGCGTTCGCAACGGCACCTGCCAGGGCTGCAACATGAATATTCCGCCGCAGCTGTTCAACGTCTTGCAGCGCGGGCTGACCATCGAAACCTGTCCATCCTGTCGTCGGATCATCTACTGGGAGGATCTGATGAAGGACCAGCCTGCCGCCAGCCCACCCGGCTGAGACGGGCGGCTGGCCCACCCGGCCGAGGCGGCGGTCAGCTCTGGCCCACCCGGCTGGGGCGGGCAGCTGGTATAGTCGGGTCGCTTCTCGCTCGAGCCGGACAGGTGGTCGCGGCGGGCTTCTCGCCCGTCGAGGAAAGTCCGGGCTCCGCAGGGCAGGGTGCTGGCTAACGGCCAGTCGGGGTGACTCGAAGGACAGTGCAACAGAAAACAGACCGCCGGCCGTCGCAAGGCGACCGGTAAGGGTGAAACGGTGCGGTAAGAGCGCACCGCCCCCTCGGTGACGAGGGGGGCATGGCAAACCCCACCTGGAGCAAGACCGGTCCGGGATCGCGAGGGCAACCTCGCCGGCGTGGCCCGCGTCGATTCGATCCCGAGTTGGTCGCACGAGCCGTTCGGTAACGGGCGGCCCAGAGGAATGACCACCACCGGCGGCAACGCCGGAACAAAACCCGGCTTACGGACAGCTCGGGCGAGAAGCATTTTATTTTACGGGGGGCGGCTCGCTGCCGCTCGCGCCCCCCGGTCCCCCTCGGGCAGCGCGGCGAAGCCGCGCTGCCCTCGCGTGGTCCTTGAACGCCGAGGGGCCCGGCGCAGCGGAGCTGCGCCTCCTGTCGCAAAACTGATACGATTGGAGGAACGGAATCGGGTTTGGCTCGTCGATCATCTTGAGGTGATGGGCATGAATCGGACGACTTGGCTGGAAGCGAGGCGGATCGCGGCGCGGCAGGAGCGGGGTGGGGCGAGCGATGCGGGGGAGGATCTGGCGCAGGATCTGGTGGTTGCGGCGCTGGAGGCCGGTGGCGAGGCGCGGCGGCCGGGGGCTTGGCTCGAGCG
>DATCBF010000116.1:0-4639 GCA_036512025.1 Solirubrobacterales bacterium | reverse complement strand
CGCGGATCGCGATCTCGGCGGTCATCGCCGCCAGCAGCTGGGCGGCCGCGGTCGCGTCGGGCCAGCCCATCGCCCTGAAGCTGGGCGCCGCGGAGGCGGCGAAGCGTTCGTGGCGGATCGCGATCGAGGTGGCAAGGTCGGGGTCGGAGCGGGCCTCCAACGCCAGCGCCTTGACGGCCCTCTCTTTGAGGCAGACGTCGAGATAGGCGTCGGCCCCGGCCACGAGCCGTTCGGAGCCGGGGGGGATGGCGGCGACTGCGGCGGCCACCGCCTCCTCGACCCGGGCGTGAAAGCGAGCGTGGAGGGTGTCGACGAACGTCCTGCGGTCGTCGAAGTGGACGTAGAAGGTGCCCTTGGCGACGCCGGCCGTGGCGACGACCCGGTTGACGCTGAGGCCGGCGAGGCCATGGCTCTCGGCCACCACGACCCCGGCGTCCAGGAGCGCCTCGGCGGTGCGGCTGGGAGCATCGGCAGCGGCCCGGGGGGACATGTGAGGAGGCTAGCTGACCGGTCGGTCATCTTGACTGACCGACCGGTCAGTCGTTTGCTATGGTGGCGCCGCATGGGCTCCGGCCGAAACAGCGACGCGCACCTCTGGCGCTCTGAGCTGCTCGGAGCCGCCAGCTCCGTCGAGACCGGGGGAGGGGCGTTGGACTACTTCGAGCGGGGAGACGGACCGGCGCTGGTCTTCAGCCACGGCTGGCTGGCCAATGCAAACCTCTGGCGCGGGGTCGTCGATCTTCTGCATGACCGCTTCCGCTGCCTGGCGCTGGACCTGCCGCTGGGGTCGCATCGAACCCCGATGGATCCAGCCGCGGACCTCGGCCCGCACGGCGTCGCGGGCTTGATCGCCGACGTCCTCGAGCGCCTCGATCTGAGCGAGGTGACCCTGGTCGGCAACGACTCCGGCGGGGCCTACTCGCAGATGGCCCTCGCCCGGCACGAAGCCCGGATCGGCGAGCGGGTTTCCCGGCTCACCCTCACCTCGTGCGAGACGCCCTATGACGAGTGGCCGCCGGAGCCGTTCACCGGCCTGCCCGCCGCCGCGGCCGATCCGGGGCTCCTCGGTCAGCTGCTGAGGGCGCTCGAAGACCCCGAGGTCCGGCTGACCCCGCCCGCCTACGGCCTGCTGGCCAAGCACCCGCTCGTCGCCGAGGCGTCGGACTCATACGCGCTCCCGGCCAGTCGTGACGAGGCGGTCCTCCGCGATGTCGCCAAGGCGATGTCCTCGGCGGCGACGGCGCCGGTGCGCGAAGCCGGTGAGCACCTGATCGCCCATCCCGAGATCCGGGTCCTGCTGATCTGGTCGGAGGAGGACGCCGTCTTCCCGCTCGCCCACGCCGAGCGCTATGCCGCCGCCTTGAGGCACGGTCGGCTGGTCTGCTTCGGTGACTCCTACAGCTTCACGCCCGAGGACCGGCCCGACGCGGTCGCCGCCGCAATTGCCGAGTTTGCCGGCGGCTAGACCCTCCTAGAGCCCGGCGACGAGGGCGCCGACGTTGCCGCTGCCGAAGTAGGGCCCGAAGGTGTGGACCTTGTCGGTGCGCAGGCCGTAGCTGGTGAGGCCGTCGATCTCGGTGCCGCCGGCGATCAGCCAGCCGCCGCCGCTCGCGCCTGGGATCCAGTGGCAACGGATTGCCTGGGTTGGCGGCCCGGCGAGGGAGTAGGTGACGTTGTCATCGCCGGTGTAGGGCGATTCGCAGGTGTTCATCTGCGTTGTCGCGCCGGGGTAGCCGAAGGTCTGGAACTGCTCGTGCCGGTCCAGGTTGGTGACGATGGTGGCGCCGCCGCCGACCGCATCGGCGACGTTCTGGCCGTTGGCGTTGGGTTCGGTGAGAAAAGCCCCCAGATCGAAGTTGGGGTTGCCGCGCTTGATCCAAGGTTTCGGCGAGAAGATCGCGTTGCGGCGGGCGACGAAGGCGCCGAAGGGCGCCAGGCTGCCGCTGTAGGCAGGGACGAACTCGAGGTAGCTCGACCAGGCGCTGCGTCCGCCCGGGCCCTCGGGGCCGGTGTTGACGCAGTGCCCGGCGGTGAGCACGAGCTGGCGGCTGGCGCTGTTGATCGCCGTCGCCGAGCAGTAGCCGCGTTCGCCGCCCTGGCGCACGAAGAGCCGGCCGTTGACGGAGTAGGGGGCGACGGTCGCGTCGGGCACCCTGGCGAAGCTGGCGGTCGCCAGCCCGTCGCCGGAGCCGGCGGTGGCGCCGTCGAGGGGAGGTGTGCTGCGCATGCGGGCCGGGGTCCAGTAGCGAGAGACCCGTTCGGCTTCCTGGACGGCGCTGCTCGCCGTGGCGCCCTGACTGGCGCGGACGCGCGAAGCGGCGGCGGCCGGGCCGGCGCAGATGGCGCTCGCCGTCGCCAGGCAGGCGAGGGCCGCGAGCAGGGGCGCGAGGCGCCGGGGTGGACCGAGCGAGGGCATCCACAGGCAGCATAGTGCGGCGTTCGCGCGACTCCATGGAGCGGGGCGCCATGCGGTCATGTGAGTAGCGGGATAACGCAGCGGTATTTCTTGGTGCTGGAGGAATTCACAGAGTCGATCTGTGCCCCCGCCGAGACAGTGATCACACCGTATGTATTGATGCCAGAAAAAACGGGAATGTCACTAGACCACTCGCCACCGCCATCAAGGCTTATCCCCGGCTGCTGTGAGAACGCGGCCAGCTGCAGCGCCTCCGGCAGCTCCCCGCCCTGCGAGGCGCAGGCGATCGCCGCGTTGGGCGCTGTCGCCGCGGTCGCGCCGGCGAAGCTCTGCCAGCAGGCGCCGGCGAAGGGCTGGGTCCCGGGCAGACAGCCGGCGCCGTGGCCGTTGACGGTGGTCGCGTTGACGGCGTTGATCGAGTTCAGGGCCGTCTGGGCGTCGTTGGCGCTGTCGGCGTTGTCGGCGTGAGCGGCGCTCGGCATCTGGCCGAGGGTCGCCTCGTCGATCTGGGCGCCGCCGATCGAGTTCGGCTGCAGCCGGTTGGCGGCGATCGCGCCCGGCTTGAGCCGGTTGCCCGGGACCGAGCCGAGTCGCAGGCGGTTGCCTGGCAGTGACTTCACCTTGATCGCGCTGCCGCTGATCTTGCCGGCCGCGTAGACGGTGCCGCCGAGCGCCACGAACAGCGCGATCAGCGAGATGAGCAGTGCCGGCGAGGGCCGGCGGGATCCCCTGGCCATCATTTCCCCCCTTTGTCTCGAGATTCGGACGAGGCCCAGCCACGGCCGGGCGCCCGGCGACGTTACTCCGGCATTCCGTAGCAATAGACGGATATCCACTGGTCACGGATAAGCCGGTTCGGCTATTGAGCATCGGCGCCGCCGGAGCGGGATAGACTCGCCGCTACATACGGTCGGTGGTCAAGGGAAGTCCGGTGAAAGCCCGGTGCGGTCCCGCCACTGTGACCGGGTCAAGGAAGCCGCAGGCGCACTCGCGCCAGCCACTGGGGACGACACAGAGTCCCCGGGAAGGTGCGGCCGACCACCCCGGAAGCCAGGAGACCTGTCCCCGGCCAGCCATGACAACCCTCGAGGAAAGGGTGGCTTAAATGCCAAGACTCATTCCATTCCGGCTGGCCGCCGTGTGCGCGCTGGCTTTTGCTTTTGCTCTCTCGACAACCGCTATCGCAGCCGCCAAGGGAGTTCCCGCCAGCCTGCGGGTGGTCGGCGCCAACGGCAAGATCCTTGCCGAAGAAGCACTCACCACCGGCACCACCTCTGTCCCGACCAGCAAGAAGGCCACCTGCTTCGGCAAAGGCACCGGCGGCAGTGGCAAAGCAGCGACGGTCAAGGGCGCGACCGCGCTGGGCCTGCTCGCCCAGGGCGCAAAGTCGAACTCGGCCCTGCGGCCGCTGCTGGTCACCGACAGCTTCAGCTTCGGGCTGGGGTTGTGTGGGATCGGCAAGAGCGTGCAGACCAAGAAGCTCAGCTGGTATCTGAAGGTCAACCACAAAGACCCCGAACTCGGCGGCGACGCGGTGAAGCTTCACGCCGGCGATGAAGTGCTCTGGGACCTGGCTCCGTACCCATACCCCAACGAGCTGGCGCTGACGGCGCCGGCCGAAGCGCTGCCGGGAGTTCCGTTCACGGTCAACGTCTTCTCCTACAGCGACAAAGGGAAGCGCAAGCCCGCCGCGGGTGTGACGGTGACCGGCGCCACCAGCCCGACCGACGCCAGCGGCACCACCACCGTCGTCCTCACTCAGCCGACCAAGCTGTTTGCCACGCACGGTAAGGAAATCCCCTCGAACGGGGCATCGGTGTGCCTCGTCGGAATCTGCCCCTAGTAGGGCTTGATCCGATGAGCCGGAACCGCGGCCCGGCGGTCGCGATCGTGCTGATTCTCGGCACGCTCGCGGCCGCGGGCTGCGGTCTCGGCCCCGGCAAGGGCCTCGCCGATGCCCAGCTCACCGTCACCCACGAATACGGGGCCGAGCCGGTGGTCGACAGCTCGGTCGGCGACCTGACCGAATCCGACACCGTGATGCGGGCGCTCGAACGCAACGCCGACATCACCACCCGCTACGGCGGCGGCTTCGTGCAGTCGATCGAGGGAGTCGAAGGCGGGCAGCACGACGGCGATGCCTACGACTGGTTCTTCTACGTCAACGGGGTCGAGTCGACGGTCGGCGCCGCCGACTACCCACTGCACGGTGGCGAGCGGATC
>DATCBF010000115.1:0-6254 GCA_036512025.1 Solirubrobacterales bacterium | reverse complement strand
TCGCCGCACAGCCCCTTTGGCCGTGACGCGCGCCGCCTGCGCCGCCGCTTCCACGGTGGCTCCTTCGATGAGAAGCTCGATTCCGCCGGTCGCATCCGCGTGCCGAAGCCACTGATCGAGCACGGCGCCCTCAGCGGCCCCTGCGTCGTGATCGGCGCCGGGGAGTACCTGGAGATCTGGAATGCCGAGGCCTGGGCCAAGCAGGAGGCGGAGCTGGACGCCGAGGCGCCGAAGATCGCCGAGAGCCTCGCCACCGCCGGAGCGCCTGAGTGAGATGCGAGCCCAGGCTGCCCATGCGACGACCCCAGCTCTGACGAGCGCCACTCTTATCTATATGCCGACCGAGCACAAACCAGTCCTGGCCGCCGAGCTGACGACCCTGCTCGCCCCTCAGGCGGGCGAGACGGCGGTCGACTGCACCTTCGGCGGCGGCGGCCACGCGCGGCTTGTGGCCGAGCGGCTGGGGCCGGCCGGGACCTTGATCTGCATCGACCGCGATCCGGCCGCCGAAGCGCGATTCGCCAAGTTTGCGGCCGAGGCGCCGTGCCGCACCCGCTTCATCGGCTCGGAGTTCGCGGCAGGGCTTCGCACCCTCGGCGGCGAAGGCATCTCCCCAGAGATGATCTACATGGACCTGGGAATGTCTTCGATGCAGGTGGATGCTTGGCAGCGAGGGTTCTCCTACTCATATGACGCCCCGCTCGACATGCGGATGGATTCGCGCCAGCAGTTCGACGCCGCCGATCTCCTCAACGAGTGGCCCGAGTCGCGGATCGCCCAGGTCTTGCGCCGCTTCGGCGAGGAGCGCTTCGCCGGCGGCATCGCCCGCGAGATCGTCCGGTGTCGGCCGCTCAGCACCACTTCGGAGCTCGTCGACGCGATCAAAGCCGGGATGCCGGCCTCGGCTCGTTTCGGCGGCGGCCATCCGGCCAAGCGCAGCTTCCAGGCGATCCGGATCGCCGTCAACGGCGAGCTCGACTCGATCGACGAAGCGCTGCCGCTTGCCTGGGAGGCGCTCGCCGTCGGCGGCCGCCTCGGCGCGATCTCCTTCCACTCGCTGGAGGATCGTCGTGTCAAGCAGTTCCTCGCCGAGCGCGCCCGCGGCTGTATCTGCCCGCCCGAGCTTCCGATCTGCGTCTGCGGCCACGAGCCGGAGGCTGAGCTTCTGACCCGTCGCGCCGTCGCGCCCGGGCCGGAGGAGTCGGCGGCCAACCCGCGCTCGCGCTCGGCCCATCTGCGGGTGGCGGTCAAGATCGCCGACCCCACCGGGAGTGAGGGCTGATGGCCGTCGCCGCCCCCGCCCGCAAGCTTGCCCCGGCAACCGCCCCGGCCCGCAAGCCGGCCCCGGCCCGCAAATCGCCTCCCGCCCGCAAATCAGCGACCCGCGCCGTGCGTGCGGGTGCCGCCGCTCCGGCACGCCGGGCCCCCGCCCGCACGGCGCCGGCTCGAGCCAAACCGGCCCGTTCCCCCCAGCGCGCCCGGCCAAGGCCGAAACGGGCACCGGGAGGGCAGCTGATCCCGGTCGCGTTCGGGCGCACCGCCGGCGCTGTCCGCCACCTTCCGGATTCGGGCCTGATCGTGAGAATGACCCGCGGCCGCACCTGGATCGGCGTCCTCGGCGTCCTCCTCGTCGGCATCGTCGCCCTCAACGTGGTCACCCTCAGCTTCGCCGCCTCTTCGGGGCATATCGAGCAGAACATCCAGGCGCTCGAACAGGAGAACCCGCTGCTGAGGGCCCGCGACGCGCGGCTCTCAGGAGCGCCGCGGATCCACAGCGAGGCCGCCGGACAGGGCCTGGCCATGCCCAGCGCCGATCTCACCCAGTTCGTCAAGGCAGGCCCGAACGACATCGCCACGGCGGCGCAGCGCCTTGCGGCCGCGGGCCCGGGCTAGGAGCGCAACCGCGCGATGCGCTTGATCGAGCGAAGGATCGGGCTCCTGTTCGCCGGCTTCCTGTTCTGCTTCGTGGTCATCATCGGCCGCGCCTTCTGGCTGCAGGGCGTGCAGGGCGCCCAGCTCTCCTCGGAGGCGATCTCCCAGCAGACCGAATCGATCTCACTGCCCGGCCTGCGCGGCAGCGTGCTCGACCGGTACGGCAAGGCGCTGGCCTCCTCCGAAGACGCCGCCACGATCTTCGCCGTGCCACCCGAAGTGACGCAGCCGACGCGAACCGCCGAAAAACTGGCGCCGATCCTTGGCTTGACCGAGAGCAAAGCTTTGAGCGAGGTGACGGCGAAGTCGACCTACTCCGCCCTCGCCCATCAGGTGGACCTGCCCACCGCGCAGCGGATCGCGCGCCTCGATCTGCCGGGGATAGGCCAGGACCCCGACAGCCGCCGCACCTACCCTCAGGGCGAGCTCGCGGGGCAGGTGCTCGGCGTCGTCGGCAGCGACGGCAAGGGGCTGACGGGCCTGGAGGCCGGCGAGGAATCCGTTCTGCGGGGGACCGACGGCGAACGGCGCATCGTCAAGGACGCGCACGGCGAGTCGATCCGGCTCGACACGGTGACCGAAGCCAGCGACGGCAAGGACGTCCAGACCACGCTCGACCCGGCGATCCAGGCCAAGACCGAAAGCGTGCTCGGCGAAGTCGCCGAAACCTATGCGCCCAAAGGCGCGACCGCGATCGTGATGGACCCGCGCAACTCGCAGGTGTTGGCGATGGCGAACTGGCCGCCGGTCGACCCCGGTGACCTCTCCGACGCCAGCTCCGAAGACCTTCTCAACAAGGCGACCGGGTTCACCTATGAGCCCGGCTCGACCTTCAAGGCCTTCACCGTCTCCGCTGCCCTGGAAGAAAAACTGGTGACGCCGGAAACGACCTTCACGCTGGCGCCGACGATCCAGGTCGCCGATCGCACGATCGAAGACGCCGAGCCGCGCCCGACGGTGACCCTCAGCGTCGCCGAAATCCTCTCCCACTCCTCGAACGTCGGCGCGGTCACGATCGGGCTCGAGCTCGGCAGCAAGATCTTCAGCCACTGGATTGACCGCTTCGGCTTCGGCCGGCCGACCGGCGTCCAGTATCCGGCCGAGGAGCGGGGCATCGTGCCGAAGCTCGACGAATACTCAGGCTCGACGATGGGCAACCTGCCGATCGGCCAGGGCGTGTCGGTGACCCCGATGCAGATGGCGGCCGGCTATGCGGCGATCGCCAACGGCGGCATCCTCCGTCGCCCGCAGTTGATCGAGAAGGTCAACGGAGAACCGGTGCACGAGCCGAAGGGGCGCCGGGTGATCGAACCGCGGGTGGCCGAACAGGTGCGGACGATGCTGGAAGGGGTGCTGGCGCCCGGGGGAACCGCCTCTGAGGTCAGCGTTCCCGGCTACACCTTGGCCGGCAAGACCGGAACCGCGCAGGTCGCCGAAAACGGGACCTACTCCGAAACCAAATTCGTCGCCTCGTTCATCGGCTTCGCTCCGGCTCAGGATCCGCGGCTGCTTGTGGCCGTGATCGTGGATCAGCCGCAGGGGGATATCTACGGCGGGTCGGTGGCGGCGCCGGCATTCGGCAAAATCGCGGCGTTTGCATTGCCTTATCTCGGTGTGCCGCCGCAGTAGGGGCACCCGACTCCCTCCCTAGAATCGCCCGCGTGAGATTGCCTGAGCTGATCGCGGACGCCGTCGTGCGAGCCACTCGCGGCGACCTTGATGTCGAGCTTGTCTCTCTCGCTTACGACAGCCGAAAAGTCGGGCCGGGGACGCTGTTTTTTTGCGTGCCCGGGGCGAAGGTCGATGGGCATGAGTTTGCTGCGCGGGCCGTGGAGGCTGGAGCCGCGGCGTTGGTGGTCGAGCGGGAGTTGGATTTGGCGGTTGCTCAGGTCGTGGTGGCAGATGCGAGGGCGGCTATGGCGGTGCTGGCGGCTCGGTTTTGGGGGGATCCGACTGGAGAGCTGAAGGTGGTCGGGATCACTGGAACCAACGGGAAGACGACCACCGCCTTCCTGGTTCGGGAGATCCTCGAGCAGGCTGGGATCCAGGCTGGGTTGCTCGGGACCGTGAAGCAGGTCGTCGGTGGGGTCGAGGAGGAGGTCGAGCGAACCACTCCTGAGGCGATCGAGTTGCAGGCGACTTTTCGGCGGATGCTGGAATCGGGCGATGAAGCCTGCGTGATGGAGGCCTCCTCGCATGCTCTGGCGCTGCACCGCGCCGACGCGGTCCATTTCGACGTGGCCCTCTTCACCAACCTCACCCAGGACCACCTCGACTTCCACGCCGATATGGAGGACTACTTCCGGGCCAAGCGCCTGCTGTTCGGGAGCAGGCCCGGGACCGCGGTCATCAACGTCGACGATGCTTACGGACGTCGCTTGGCGGAGGAATTCGATGGGGTGACCTTTTCCACCGAGGGAGCCGAGGCGGATTTCGTCGCCCGCGACATCTCCTTCGACACGGTGGGGGCCCGCTTCGCGATCGAGGGCCCCGAGGGAGAGATAGCGATCGAGACCGGGCTGCCCGGGCACTTCAATATCTCCAACGCGCTGGGCGCCTTCGCCGCAGCGACGGCGCTCGGGGTAGACCCCGAGACGGCGGCGGCTGGCCTGGCTTCGGCAGGGCGGGTTCCCGGTCGCTTCGAGCCCGTCGACGAGGGACAGGACTTCGCGGTGTTGGTCGACTACGCCCACACTCCCGATTCGCTGGAGAACGTGTTGCGGGCCGCGCGGCGCCTGACCGCGGGGCGGGTGATCTCGGTCTTCGGGGCGGGCGGGGACCGCGACCGCGACAAGCGGCCGAAGATGGGAAGGGCCGGGGCGACGCTGTCCGACCTCTCGGTGGTTACCTCCGACAATCCACGCTCGGAGAGCCCCGAGGCGATCATCGCCGAGGTCCTCGGCGGGATCGAGGATCGCGAAGGGGTCGAGGTCGAGCCCGACCGTCGCGCCGCGATTCGCCTTGCCCTGGAGCGGGCGCAGAGCGGGGACACGGTCGTGATCGCCGGCAAGGGCCATGAGCAGGGCCAGGAATTCGAGCAGGGTCGCAAGCTGCCGTTCGACGATCGCGAAGTGGCCCGCGAGGAGCTGCGCGGCCTGTGAACCTGAGCCCTGGCGAGATTGCCGCCGCGATGGACGCCGAGATCGTCGCCGAGGGCGGCTCGGGGTCTCCGCTGCGCGCCACGATCGGCTCGGCCGATACGGGCGCCGGCGATCTCTTCTTTGGCCTGCGCGGCGAGAACGTCGACGGGGGCGAGTTCGCGGCCGCCGCGATCGCCGTCGGCGCCTGGGGCGCCGTCGTCAATCCGGAGCGGGCGGCAGGCCTCTCCGGCGCCTGGGTCTTCGTCGCCGAGGATCCCCTGGCGGCGATGCAGGCGCTGGCGCGAACCTGGCGCCTGGCGCTGGGCGCGCGAGTCGTCGGTGTCACCGGCTCGGTCGGCAAGACCTCGGTCAAGGACATCGCCAGAGCGCTGCTGCCCGGAAGCGTCCACGCCAACCGCGAGAACCTCAACACCGAGATCGGCCTGCCACTGACCGTGCTGGAGGCGCCGGCCGGCGCCGACGTCCTCGTCTTGGAGATGGCGATGCGCGGATCGGGCCAGATCGCCGAGCTGGCGGCGATCGCCGAGCCCGAGGTGGCGGTGATCACCAACGTCGGTCCGGTCCACGTCGAGTTGCTCGGTTCGGTCGAGGCGATCGCCGCGGCCAAGGCCGAGATCCTGACAGCGCTGCCCGGGGACGGGGTGGCGATCGTCCCGGCGCAGGCGGGAGAGTTGGAGCCGCACCTTGCCGCGGCTCCGCGGCTGCTTCGCTTCGGCGCCGGGGGGGACGTCTTCGTGGTCGAGCGGAAGGTCGAGGAGGGTGTGACCGAGGCCCTGATCGAGACTCCGGCCGGGCGCCAGGCGTTCTACTTCCCCTTCACCGAGGCGCACAATCTCACTAATGCGCTGGCGGCTATTGCCGTCGGTGTCGCCTTGGGGGCGCCGCCGGCCGAGATGGCCGACCGCACTGCGAATGTAGGCTTCTCCCGCTTTCGGGGCGAGCGCCTCGAACTAGGCGAAGGAATCGTCCTCGTGAACGACTGCTACAACGCCAACCCGGTCTCCATGCGTGCGGCGCTCGACCATCTGGCTTCGCTGGGTGCCGATCGCACGGTCGCCGTGCTGGGCGAGATGGCCGAGCTCGGGCCCGGCGCCGCCGGCTACCACCGTGAGGTGGCCAAGCACGCGCGGGCGCACGGCCTCGACATCCTGGTCGGGGTCGGCGAGCCGGCCCGCGACTACGAGCCCGATGAGCTCGTCGGCACTCCCGAGGACGCGGCGG
>DATCBF010000114.1:0-3788 GCA_036512025.1 Solirubrobacterales bacterium | reverse complement strand
GCAGCGGCGCCGGCGGAGGTTCGCTCGACGCGGGCGGCCCGATGGAGAACCTGCGCATCATGCCACTCGGCGATTCGACGACCTCCTCGATCTGCTACCGCTCGCACCTGTGGCAGATGCTGCAGGACGCGGGCCACACACAGTTCGACTTCATCGGAACGCGCAAGGGCGACCCGGGGTGCAGCTTCACCGGGTACGACCAGGACAACGAGGGGCACGGCGGCTACATCGTGACCGACGTCCTCAAGGCAACCAGCACCGGTCGGCCCTCGGGGGCCGATCCCACCGACCTGTTCGATTCCTCGGCGAAGGATCTGGCGACCTGGTTCGACGGGCACCCGGCGGACGCGGTGCTCATGCACTTTGGCACCAACGACGTCTGGAACAGCTTCTCGCCGCAGAACATCTTAAACGCCTACACGGCGATCCTGACGCGGCTGCGGGCCAACAACCCGAACGTCCACATGCTGGTCGCGCAGATCACACCGCTCAACCCCAGCGGATGCGGCGGGTGCCTCTCCGGCGTGCAGGACCTCAACGCGGCCATTCCCGACTGGGCCACGCAGAACTCCACCGCGGCGTCCCCGGTCACGGTGGTCGACCAGGCCACCGGTTTCGACGTGGCCACCGACACCGTCGACGGCGTCCACGCCACCGACGCCGGCTCGATCAAGATTGCGACCAACTGGTACAACGCGCTCGTGCCGCTGCTGTAGATCGCCGGGGAGCAGCCACGGCCGGCGCGCCGGGGCTAGGCGTTTGAGGTCAGCGCGCCAGGGCGCCCAAGGCCGGCGCGCGTCGCCCGAGGTCAGCGCGGGGTGCCGCGTCGAAGAACGACCAGCGTCTGGTCGTCGATTCGAATCGGCGACCAGGCCGCGCTCTCTTCGAAGACGCGCCCGCAGATCGCGGTCGCCGGTTCGGCGTGCATGCGCCCGAGGAGAGCGGCGAAGCGTTCGATGCCGAACTGTGTCCCGTCGGCATCCTGGGCTTCGGTGATTCCGTCTGTGTACAGCAGCATGACGTCGCCGTCCTCGAGACGTCCCTCCTGATTCTTCATGTCCCGTTCGACGTCGGCGACGGCGCCCACCCAGGTGCCGAGCGTGGGGATCTGCTCGACGCGCCCCGAGGACGCCCGCCAGACCAGGAGGTCCTCGTGCGCCCCGGCGAAGACGAAGCGCCCGTCGGGGTGGAATCGGACCAAGGTCAGGCTCGCAAAATCATCCCGGCCCAGGCGCACGCGCACGTTGTCGTGCAACATCCGGTTGAGGTCGCAGACCAGGCTGGCCGGGTCGGCGTCGGCGTCGCGCCGCATGAGCGCGCCGAGGCCGCTCTGCATCATGAGCATCATGAGCCCCGCGTCGAGCCCGTGCCCCGACACGTCGCCGATGCCGACCCAGCAGCCGCCGTCGTCGGTGGGCAGGACGTCGTAGTAATCGCCGCCCACCTCGCTGGCGGTGACCATGGACGCCGCGATCTCGAGGCCCCGGACCTCGATCCGCTTCGGCAAGATCGAAGTCTGAATCTGGCGGGCGATCGCCATCTCGTCCTCGTAGTGCGCGACGGCCGCCTTGCGCTCCGCTTCGATGAGCTGGGTCTGATTCTCGTTGATGAGGCGGAGGCTCGCTTCGAGCTCGCGCGTGCGATCTTCCACCCGACGTTCCAAGTCGTCGTAGAGGGTCGCGTTCTCGATCGAGATCGCCGCCTGCGCGGCCAGTACCTCGACCAGCGCGACCCGCTCGGCGCTGAACGCGTAGTCGGTGAGGCTGTTCTCCAGATAGAGCAGCCCCACCAGCGCCCCTTGGCGGAGCATCGGCAGACAGAGCAGCGAGCGGGGCCGGTTGTTCTCGAAGTAGCGATCGGCCAGGAAGTTGCTTTGGCTGGCCGCATCGCCGAGGAGGACCTTTTCCTTGGACCGCAGGGCGTAAACCAGGATCGACAGCGGAAGGATCTCGCCCGCACGCTCGTTGGCCCAATCGAGCTCGAAGGGCTCGAAGTCGGCAGACTCGGCGGCAGTGCCCGCCGCGCCCTCGACCCAGAGTCGACCGTCGCGTCTCAGGATCAGGTAGCCGCGCTGGGCGCCGGTCTGCTCGATCATGACCCGCATGAGGCTGTCGACCAGCTTGGACAGCACGATCTCCGTCGAGATCGCCTGCGAGGCCTTGACGACCGACCGGACGTCGAGCTCGGCGACGCGCATCTCGCCGGTACCCTGCTCGCGCGCGTAGGCCGGCAGATGGGCCTCGATCTCCTGCGCCTTGAGGGTCGCGCCCCAGCGTCGATAGGCGGCGTGGGCGTCCACCCAGTAGGCCCGTGCGATCTTGGCGCGCCCACCCAGCTCGTGGAACTTCGCCGCCAGCTCGTTGGCGAGGGCCAGGTGGAAGATCGATCCCTGCTCCTCGGCCCCGGCGATCGCCTGGTCGTAGAGGGACTGCGCCTCGGCCGTCTGCCCCGCGAGCCCCGCCAGCTCCGCGGCTACCAACTGATGTCGGTAGCCGAAGTTGGCCGGGGACGTTTCGGCCCAGCGGCGCAGCGTCTTTTCGTCCTGGTCGAGGTCGGCCAGCAGGGCCACGCGGTCGCAGCCGGGCTCGGCGCGGAGGCGGCCGGCCACGATGACCGCGTGATAGAACAGCGCCTCGGGCGCGATGAAGTTACCCGGCACCGCGCGGGAAGTCGCCACCGCGATGTCTGCGAACGCGGGCGAAAGGTCGCCCGCCAGATAGGCGGCGACCGCGCGGAACAGGCGGTAGCTGGAGATGAGGAAGCGGTTTCCACTCGCGTTGGCCTGCCGCTCGAACGCCACCGCGTCGAACCCGGGGCCTTCCAGGCTTCCCGGCCGCGCGGTGCGCCCCTTGAGATCGGCGATCAGCAATCCGATGAGACGGATCCCCTGCAGGTTGACCACGTCCTTGGTCTTCTCGAGAAGCTCGGTGAAGTCCGGGAGCTCCGTCGCGAGATCGTCGAGGCTGTCGCCCCGGAACAGCCGATAAAGAGAGTGGAAGCACGCGCAGTAGCCCGCGTGAAGGTGGTCGCCCGCGTCCAGGCTCACCTTGAGGCCGAGCTTCAGGTGGTAAATGCACTCGGACAGAGGCTTGCGCCACGCGGCCACGAACGCGGCGAAGACGAAGTGATTGGCGCCGTCGACCGCGTGATGTTTCGTCCGTTCGTTGAGCTGGATGCCCAATTGGCCGAGACGGTAGCCCGTCTCGTAGTCGCCCATCACCGCCTGGACCAACCCGTAGCAGACGTAGAAGTACGACGACATCGGGCCGTTGCCGCGGGCGAGGGCGAGATTGACGGCTTTGGCCACCGCCAGCACCATGACCTGCGGTCGCAGCTGGGTGGCGGCCGGGATGATCTGATAGAGCGCGTTCAGGAGGGCCAAGGACTCGCGATTGGTCATCGCCGGCAGGTCGATGAGGGACTCGATGGTCCGCCCGGCGAGAGCGCCCCCCAGCGCGCCGAACTCGGCGCCAATGGCGGGACCCAGCTCCTCTTCGGTTCCTGGAAAGTCCATCCCCAGCTGCCTCGCCGTTTCCACACCGCAGGCAATGGCCTCCTCCATCCGGTTCATGCTGGTCAGCATCAGGGTCTTGAGGTCGCGGGCTGTGGCCCGGTCGAGGGCGCTCTTCGCCTCTCGCTCGATGACTTCGACGATCCGGAACGCCTCGTCGAGCTGGCCGCTGGCGAACGCGCACTCGGCCTCCAG
Organism: Solirubrobacterales bacterium; assembly: GCA_036512025.1. Taxonomy (GTDB): domain Bacteria; phylum Actinomycetota; class Thermoleophilia; order Solirubrobacterales; family 70-9; genus DATCBF01. The sequence goes on along the minus strand of DATCBF010000114.1, from coordinate 82 downwards.
CAGGTGGGCCGTGTGGGTGAGCTCGTAGTCGAGGGTCCAGGCCGACTCTCCCAGCAGGTCGAGACCCACGGAGAGGAGCTTG
>DATCBF010000113.1:0-3831 GCA_036512025.1 Solirubrobacterales bacterium | reverse complement strand
CGCCGGCGCGATCATTCTCCCTGGGGCGGTCATCGGCGACGAAGCGGTCATCGGCGCCGGTGCGCTTGTGCGCGGAGAGATACCGGCCCGGAGCCTTGCCGTGGGCAACCCGGCAAAGGTGATCGCCACCGTTGACGAACTGCGTGACCGTCACCTTGAGCAGATGGAATCCTGCCCGCGCAGCGACCGTTGGCGTCGAGACCTCGACCCGGCCGAGATCGAAGAGATGCGACGCGAACTGCTCGAGCACGGGCGCGTCTACATGCCCTGACCCACACATGCGGGCGCACTCGTGCCCAAGAACATGAGCTCGCCACCGACCCCCGCGTGAAAGTTCGGCGCAACCGAGCTCGTTGAGATCACGAGCCGCAATAAAAGCGGCGGCAGAGACCGCGAAATGCGCACCCGACCCTTCAGGAAAATGCCCCCCTCCAAGCAATTCGACTCCCCACCGACTCTCGATCCGACACCGACCATCGATGAGATCGAGTCACCTGTCGAAGGCGTCTTTGAGCCGCCCAACGGCTTCGTGCTGACGGCGATCGTGCGCAACAAGTGGATCGTCGCCCTGTTCGCCCTGGGTCTGGCGGTGGCGGGAATCTGCTTCGGTGTCTTGCGCCAGAGCACCTACGAAGCCTCGGCGACGATTCAGGTAGGCCAGGTGAACCCGAACTCACCGGGGTTTTACGGCTACGCACAGTCCGCCAGCTCGTTGGCCACCGCCTTCAGCCGCTCGATAGCGGCGGCGCCCGTGCTTGGGGAGGTCCAGCGTAAGCTGAAGCTGCCTCCCACGGAGGCGGCCCAGCGACTGTCGTCGGAGCCGATCCCCCTCAGCCCCGCCTTCCGCGTGATCGCGACCGGGCCGGCTGAATCCGATGCGCTCAGGCTCGCGAACACCGCCGCAAACGCGGTCATCGCATACGAGACCAAGAGCAACAGCGCCAACCCCCAGGCCAGATCGCTGCTGAACAGCTACCGCGACGCGTCTCTCGCCCTCAGGCAGGCAGAGGCGAAGATCGCAGGCCTACAGGGCTCCGAATCAGGCGATGCGATGTTGCGCGCGGAAGCGGACAAAGGCGCTGCGCAGGTGAGACTCAAAGGGTTGAGCAACGCCTACATAGCCTCCGTCGAAAGCCAGGCGCCGCGCCGCGGCCTGGTTTCGCTCGTTGCCGGCGCTACGAGCGCGAGCAACGACCGCGTGCCGAAGATCGAGCTTTATGGCTTTGTCGGGCTCCTTCTCGGGATCGCCCTCGGCTGCCTGGTCGCGGTGCTGCGAGAGCGGCGGCGGCGGCCGTGGGCCGAGTATGGCTCTCCTGATCACGTCTGATGCCGGTACGCGCGATATGGCGCCCCCCTTGGTACGCATGGGCCCTCCTCGGCCTGGTGGGCCTGGGGCTGACCTACAAGTTCTTTCCCTCCCGGCTTCAGGGCCATTGGCTAATCGTCACGCCCGTCGCGATACTCGTGGGCGTGCTGGCAACACGAAGGCTCTGGGAGCTGCCGCCGGCCGTGACGATGTGCGTTGCGATAGCCCTCTCCATCTTTTCCGGCGGGTGGGGGCAGATAGGGCTGAGCGGCATTCCCCTGAACCGCCTTTTCATCGTGCTGGCGCTGTTGCAGGTGTTTCTTCGGGCGCCGGGCACAGCACACATGCCTCGCGTTCAGATTCGCAATGTGCATCTTCTGATGTGCTTCACAGTGATGTATGTCTTTGCCTCGGCCGCGACCTCGGGGACACTTACCTCAAAAGCAAGCCTCCTCTCCCTCTTCGACGTTTTTGGAATTGCGCCATTTCTCATGTTTTTGGTGGCGCCATCGGTGTTCTCCGGTCAGAGAGAACGCAACCTCCTACTCACGACCCTTGTCGGAATCGGCATATACCTCGGGATTACCGCGATCTTCGAGATCCTGGGCCCGCACGGTCTCGTTGTCCCGTCCTACATCACTGCCAACGATGTCATCAGGCCCGGGGTCTTGCGCGCCGGCGGCCCTTTTCAGAGTCCCGTCGCCAACGGGTTCGCCACCTTTGCCTGTTCGGTGGCTGCGCTCATGGCCTTTCTTCAGTGGCGTCAGCAACGCAAACGCTATATCGCCCTGGCCGCCGGGACGGTCTCCGCATTCGGCTGCTTCCTGACGCTTGAGCGCGGTGTCTGGATCGCCGCCACGGCGGCAATAGCGGTCACGGCTCTCGGCACACGCACGGGCAGGCGCTGGCTCGTCCCAGGGTTTCTCGTTTGCGCCCTCGCAATCGGCGGGGCGCTCTTTATGTCCTCCGCGCTGGCGCACAAGACCTCCCAGCGGGCAAACGCTCAGGAAAGTGTGTGGGATCGTCAAAACCAGACGTCAGCGGGATTGCGAATGGTCGCGGACAAACCGCTGCTCGGCGTCGGGTGGGACCGCTACGAAGCCCGCGGCCTCGACTACTTTCGCCAGCCCGCCGACTATCCGATGACGGGCTACACGAGCGTGGTCACCATCGGGACGCCGGCGCCGATCCTACCCCTCCACAACACCTATCTTGCCTACGCAGTCGAACTCGGTCTCCTCGGGGCAGTGCTGTGGCTGGCATCGCTCGGCTGGGCCATCGGTATCGCAGCCCTTGGCAAGGGGCCGTCCGCGCTGCGCCCCTGGAAACTTGGCCTCCTGGCCATCGCGGCGTTTTTCCTTGTGGTCGGCCTCTTTGACCCTCATAAACAGCCATTTCCCATGGTCTTGCTGATGACCTGGGCGGGCATCGCCTTGGGCAGCAAGCCCCTGTCAGCGCATGCGCGGAACAAAAACACGTCCGAGTGGAACAACCTGGGCGTTTCGTCGATCGCGACCTGAACGTAGAGATGCCACTACCAACATTTTTCATCATTGGCGCACCGAAGGCCGGCACCACAAGCCTCCACCACTATCTGGATCAGCACCCGCAAGTCCAGATGTCATCGATCAAGGAGCCCCGGTTCTTCGCGGGCCCCGAAAACGGGATTCCCTACCCGCCGGATCGGGTCGACAATCTTCAAGAGTATGAACAGCTCTTCGACCCGACGATCGAGGTGAGAGGCGAGTCCTCTACCGACTATGCGATCCATCCTCGTCGTCAGAACGTGCCGGAGAGGATCAAGGGGCTGGTGCCAAAGGCCAAGTTCATCTACCTGGTACGCGATCCCGTGGCACGCACCATCTCCCACTACAAGATGAGAGCCGCGTTGATGGGCGAGCGCAGATCGCTGAACGAGGCGCTGAGCGATCTTTCCGATCTTCACTCGCCATATGTCTTTCCCAGCCTTTACGCATCGCAGCTCAAGGAGTACCTACGACACTTTCCCCAGGAGAGGGTGCTGGTGATCGATCAGGCCGACCTTCTCCAGGATCGGCGGCCCACGCTGCGCCGGGCTTTCTCTTTCCTGGCGGTCGACAGCGAGATCGACTCCTTGCAGTTCGAAGAGGAGCTGTTGAACAGTCAGGCATGGCGGACCTATCCCAGCGGCTATGCCAATTTCATCGCGAGAGTTGTGGCTCCAACTGTGCGCTGGATTCCGCGTGACTTTCGGCGATCGGTGCGTCGCTCGGTCGAGCGCAGGCTGTGGCCACCGCTCGACACGACACTCGACGACAAGCTGCGTGCCCGCCTTGAAGAGCTATATGAGCCGGAGGTCGCTCATCTCCGCGCGCTCACCGGCGAGGCTTTCGCTACCTGGAGCATCTGAAGCAAGCCGGGTGGACCGATGAGGCTGATTCGCCCCTCCACCATCATGCTGATCTCGGCGCTGCTCTGCGTAGGCTGGGCGACCAACGGCTGCGGCAGCGGCCATTCGCGGCCCGAACGGGCCGCAACCCACCCTC
>DATCBF010000112.1:0-7326 GCA_036512025.1 Solirubrobacterales bacterium | reverse complement strand
TTGCTGGGCAGCAGGCCGTCGGTCTGCTCGGGGAGGTCGATCCCGGTCGGGCGGCCGATGCCCAGCATGTGGGCCCAGTGCTGCAGGGCGCCGGTGTTCCACATCGCCAGGCCGAGCTTGTAGAAGTAGACATCGGAGGAGACACGCAGGGCGTTGACCAGGTCGACGGGGCCGAAGGCGGCGCCACCGGCGTTCTGGAACGTCTCATCGCCGATCTTGATCGAGCCGGTGTCGTCGATCGTCGTCGAGGGGGTGGAGACCCCCGAGTTGAGGGCCGCCATCGCGGTGATCACCTTGAAGGTCGAGCCGGTCGGGTAGAGGCCCTGTGTGGCGCGGTTGTCCAGAGGGTCCGCGGGGTTGTGGTAGAGCTGATCGACCTGACCCTGGGTCAGCGGTTTCGTGAATTCCGCCGGGTCATAGGTAGGGAAGGAGCCCAGCCCGAGGATCTGGCCGTTGTTGACGTTCATCGTCACGAAGGCGCCCGGCAGGCCCCTTTCGGCCAGCGCCTGCTCGCCCGCTACCTGCACTCCGGAGTCGATTGAGAGTTTGAGCATGTCGCCGGGCACCGGCGGCTGCGACAGGAGCTGCCCGCCGGGGGTGGGCTCGCCGAGCGCGTTGACCTGGATCCGTGTTGTCCCCGGCGTCCCGCGCAGGTAACGGTCGTAGGTGTACTCGACGCCCCCTTTGCCGACCTCGTCGCCTGGCTGCAGGCGCCGGTAGCGGGGTTCCTTCAGTTCTCTTTCGCTGACCTCGCCGACGGTCCCGACCACGTGGGCGGCGAGCGTCCCGTCTGGGTAGCGGCGGACAAAGACCGGTTCGACGGCCACCCCGGGAAAGCGATCCTGGTTTTCCTGCAGATAGAAGACAAGATCCCGGGGAACATCGTGGCGCAGGGTGACCGGCGCCCCCGCCGCCAAGATCAACTGTTCGTGCATCGTTCGCCGCACCCGGCGCAGGGACATATGGGTGAGGGCGCCGAGGTGGGTGAGCTCGGCCCGCCGCTCAACCGGGGCTTCGGGAAGCTTGGCCGGGTTGACCTGGAGGGCGAGGCTGGTCCGGTTCTCGACCAGCACCTTGCCGCTGCGATCGAGGATTTTGCCGCGCGGCGCGGTCACCCGGAATTCGCGGGTGCGGTTGTTCTGGGCCTCGGTCAGGTACTTGGCGCCGGACGGCACCTGCAGGTACCAGAGACGGAGGAAGAGGACCGCGAAGAGGACCACCGTGACCCCGATGAAGATCGCGAGCCGCAGCGAGAGGCGCTTCCCCATCCGAGGACGGTCGTCAACGTCGCGATACATCGCCTTCAAGCTCCCATCGCCGTCGACTGGTCGCTGCGCCGCAGAGCCGATTCCTCGACCAAGGCCGGGCGCAGGGCCCGTCGCACCCCGAGGTAGATCGGCCAGCCGAGGAAAAAGGCATAGATGCTCTTCAGCAGGATGTCGCCGACGATCATGCTGCTGACCGGAGCACCGATTCCAAGCATCAGCTGCACCGCCCCGAAGCCAAGCTCAGCGAACAACGTCAGCCCCATGCAGAGCAGCGGCGGCACCAGCGGGCTCTGGATCTCGAAACGCTCACGGAACATGCCGGCCAGGTATCCCGTCGTCAGCAAGACCAACGATGTCGCGCCCAGCGCCTCCACCAGCAGGCAGTCGACCAGGAACCCGATCGAGAAGCCGGTGACGACCCCGGTCATCGTGCCGCCGAGCAGGCCGAAGCAGACGACCAGCGCCGGCAGGATGTCGGGGCTGACGTGAAAGAGCGTGACCCGGGAGAAGAACGAGAGCTGCAGCAGCACGGCGACGATCACGATGGCGACGATTCGGGCGAGGATCTTCGGGGTGACGATCACCCGCGCGAGCCTCCGGTCAGCACCTGCAGCAGGTCGAGGTCGGCGAGGTCGGCGAATGGGCGCAGTTCCACCTGCTGGATCGCTTCCTGTTCGAGAATCGAGGCATGGGTCACTTCACCGACCGGAAGATTGGGCGGATAGAGCGAGGACAGGCCCTGGGAGCGCCAACCGGCGGTGACCACCGACTCACCGCGATGGACGCGCCTGGTCGAGTCGATGAAGGCGAGGGTCAGGTCTTCGGGGTTGCCGATTTCGGGCTTGACCACACCCTGCACTCCCTGCGGGACTACCTTGGCCGAGACGGCGCTGGTGTGGTCGGTGAGCAGCGTCACCTGGGCCGAGCCGCCGGTGACCGCAGAGACCTGCCCGACCAGGCCGTCGCCGCTGATGACCGGATCGTCCACCGAGACGCCGTCGCCGCTGCCGGCGCCGATCGTCACGCTCGACTGCCAGACCGTCGGCGAGCGCGAGATGACGCGAGCCGTCACCTCCTGGTAACCGGAGGGGACGACTTCACGATCGAGGGAGAGCAGCTTGCGCAGCTGGGCGTTTTCAGAGATCGCCACGTCGCTGTTGACAGCTTCGGTGCGGGCCTTCGCCAGTTCGGTCTTCAGTTTGCCGTTTTCGCCACGCGCGTCGAAGGTCTTGTCAAACCAGTTGACGAGGTCGCGTGCCGGCTTCAGCGCTCGATCGGAGACATTCTGCAGCGGGCTGAAAATGGTGCTGACACCGCGCTGCAGGCCACCCGACTTATGCCCATAGGTGAGCGTCAGCAACACGAAGGAGCCGATGATCAAGAGGGCTAGCACCGCCCGGCGGCGGCGTACTTGCTTTCGATACACAGTGAAGACCTAAGTTTGGGGCTTTACATGAGCGGCGGCTAAAGCCGCCTCGCGCTCGAATTCCTGGCGGCGCGGTGGATCGCCTCGAACTCCTCGAGGGAGATCCCGGATCCGACAGCCACGCACGTCAACGGTGACTCTGCCAGTTGACACGGCATCTGGCACTCATCGCGCAGGCGCTGTGCGAGTCCTTGCAGCAGCGCGCCGCCTCCGGCAAGGGTAATGCCTCGGTCCATGATGTCACCGGCCAGTTCCGGCGGCGTCCGATCGAGGGTGTCTTTGACCGCGTCGATGATCTGGCCGATCGGCTCCTCGAGCGCCCCGCGAATCTCCTCCGAGCCGAGCGTGACCGTTTTCGGCAGGCCGGAGACCAGGTCTCGACCGCGGATCTCGATCTCCACCTCACTGGGCAACGGCGAGGCCGAGCCGGCGTCGAGCTTGACTTCCTCCGCCGTCTGAGTGCCGATCGCCAGTTTATATTTACGTTTGCAGTGGACGACGATCGCGTCGTCGAGCTCGTCGCCACCGATCCGGATCGACCGCGAGACGACGATCCCGCCGAGTGAGATCACCGCCACCTCGGTTGTGCCGCCACCGATGTCGACGACCATCGACCCGGTCGGCTCGGCGACCGGCAGGCCGGCCCCGATCGCCGCCGCCATCGGCTCCTCGATCAGATACGCCTCGCTGGCGCCGGCGGAGAGGCAGGCCTCTTCCACGGCGCGCTTCTCCACCCCGGTCACCCCGGAGGGGACGCAGACGACGACGCGGGGGTGAGCGAAACGGTTGGAATGCACCTCCTTGATGAAGTGACGGAGCATCTGCTCGGTCACCTCGAAGTCGGCGATGACGCCATCCTTGAGCGGCCGGATCGCGGTGATCGTGCCCGGCGTCCGCCCCAGCATCCGCTTCGCCTCGGCCCCGACCGCCTTGACCTTGCCGTCGTGGGAGTCGATCGCCACCACCGAGGGCTCCGAGAGGACGATGCCACGACCGCGTACATAGACAAGCGTGTTGGCGGTGCCGAGATCGACCGCCATATCGCGACCACCTAGTCGTGTGAGGTAACCGAATAAGCCCATATGTGGATTTGCCTTGCTTCCAGGGAAATCATCCCAGACGAGGCAAATCGGGCTGCTCAGCGCTCGAACAGCTCCGGCGCCAGCTCCGACAACAACCCGACCGGCAGCCCGACCACGTTGGAGACGCTGCCCTCGATCCGCTCCACCAGCGAAGACCCGAGCATCTGGATCGCATAACCCCCGGACCGCCCTCTCCACTCGCCAAAGCGCACGTAGCGATCCTTGGTCGCCTCATCCAGTTGCTTGAAAAAGACCGAGGTGCCTTCCATCCCACTCAGCTCCTCCCCGTCTACGAGCACGACCAGGCCGCTCAGCACCCGGTGCTCGCGTCCCGACATCCGATCCAAATACTCCCGGGCCTCATCGGCATCTGCGGGCTTGCCCAGCGCCTTGCCATCGAGAACCACATCCGTATCGCAGGCGATGACCATGCGCTGCGAGGACGAGCCGGCCGCCAGGGCCTTCATCCGAGCGTTCTCGAGCACCTCGAAGTCGGGATCCCCACCAGAAAGCTCATCGACCCCAGGGACCACGACATCGAAGTCAACCCCCAGCTTCTGGAGAATCTCGCTTCTCTGGGGAGATCCGGAAGCGAGCGTGATTTTCAGCGTTTGCTGCCGGGGGGTGGCGTCGAATGGGGGGACCATTCCGAGGAGCTACTGCACCGCAGGATTGGTGGGCCCCATTCGGCGACAGGACCCGCCGGCCCGGGCGCTTAGGGCAACTCTGGAAACCAGATCCCGATCTCGCGGGCCGCGGACTCGTCGGAGTCGGAGCCGTGGACCATGTTGAAGGTCATCTCAAGCGCGAAGTCGCCACGAATCGAGCCGGGAGCGGCGTCGACCGGGTTGGTGGCGCCGATCATCTGACGGGCGGCGGGAACCGCTTCGGGACCGGTCAAGACCATCGCCACCAATGGGCCGCCGGTGATGAAGGAGACGAGCTCGCCGAAGAAGGGCTTCTCGGAGTGCTCGGCGTAATGCTGGTTCGCGATCTCCTCGCCGGCCTGCATCGTCTTCAGCGCCTCGATCCGCAGCCCCTTGCGCTCAAAGCGGGCGATGACCTCGCCGGTCAGGGCACGCTCGAAGGCATCAGGCTTTACGAGGATCAGCGTCCGGCTCACGGGAAGGGCTCCTTTGGGGTGGTTTGGTGTCCGATGCCTCTTTCGAGACAGCGCGAGCCGGCTCTTTCCTGGCAGCGGTCGCGGAAGATTTTTTGCGGGATGAAGGCTCGCGCTTGGCCGCCCGCTTCTCGTCGGAAGCTGGACGCTCCTCGCGAGCGGCGGTTCGGTCACGGGGAGCCGGCCGGTCCTCGCGGGGCGCCGGGCGCTGATCGCGAGGTGGCGCCTTGCTCCTGCCCTCAGCCCTCGTTTTCTGGCGCCGCGCCCGCTCCGGCAACGCCGTCTCGCAATAAGGGCAGAGCGCCCAGCGCGGGTCGACCGGTTTGCCGCAGCTCGGGCACGGGTCCTTGAGGCGGCGCTGGCACTGGGGGCAGCGAAGGTAATTCTTCTCGACCGGGTACTCGCAGTTGGGACAGGACTGCTCCGTCAGCTGGCGCACTTTCAACTCCGCCGCTTTGATCTCCAACTCGCGCTCGTGCGCGTCCTCGAGGAACTCCGGCGGGCGCACGATCACGTAGACCGCAGTGCCGATATAGGGGAAGAAGGAGGCGATCGTCGCGCAGGCGATCAGGAAGGGGTCGGAGATGCGGCGCTTGGCGTCGAGGTAGGTGTAGACGATCAGCGCCAGCCAGAGCACGACGAGCATCAGCACAAAGAGGCTGGCAGCCAAATTCAGGCCGCTGTTGTTGATGCCGAAGATCGCTAGTGACATAGGTAAAAAGATGGGTGCCGAAGAAGGGAGCGGCAGTCTACTTCGCCGACGAGCGCGCGAACCCTGTCGCCTCGCCAGGGCAAGGGATTAGAGGAACAGCCTGCCAAACAGGTAGCCCACTCCGAAGAAGATCAGGATCACCGCGGCGACGACGGCGGCGACCAGTCCCATCATCGAAAGCAGTTCTGAGCCGGCGCCCCGTTTCATTGCCGAATCCTCGCACAGTCGGGCGCCGTCTCAGGGCCGCGATGCCGATTGCAGCGCGGCGCGGGCGGGCGCCAGCAGGTAGTGCGAGCCCGTCACCAACAGCATCCCCCCGGAGGCCTGGCCCGCCAGCTCCCGGCTGCGTCGCAGCGCGGTCTCGAAGTCCGGCTCGGGCTCGGCGGCGAGGCCGGCGCTCGCGCAGATGCCCGCCAGCTCGACGGCGGTGCGCGATTCGGCGCCCGGCCGGCCCTGCGATTCAAGCGCCGCCGAGGGCAGCTCGGTGCAGACCACCCTGTCGAGCGCCGGCGAGAGGGCCGCGACCATCCCCTCGGCATCCTTGTCGGCGAGGATCGCCAGGCACGCCACCACCGGGGCGCCCTTCGCGATTCCCGGCAGCGCCTCGGCCAGCGCCGCGGCGCCATCGGGGTTGTGGGCGACATCGATGTAGGTGGGGGGCTCCTCGGCGATCCGCTCCAGCCTGCCCGGGATCGAGAGGCTTGCCGCCACGGCGGCGACCGGATCGGGGTCGAGCTTGCCGAGGAAGGCCTTGGCAGCAGCCTCGGCGAGGGCGAAGTTGCGGCGCTGAAAACGGCCCGCGGCGCGCAATTGCAGCTCCGCGCCCGGGTCCTCCGGCGCCCACACCAACGTGGCGCCACGCTCGGAGGCGGTGCGCTCGGCCAGCTCCGCCACCGCGGGACTGACCTGCCCGAGGACCAGCGTCGTGTGGTCGCGCAGCACCGCCAGCTTCTCGGCCGCGATCTCAAGCTCGGTCTCCCCCAGCCACTCGGTGTGATCGAGGCCGATCGAGGTCAGCACGGTCACCCGCGAGGGGATCGTGTTGGTCGCGTCCAGCCTGCCCCCCAGCCCCGCCTCGATCACCGCGACCTTGATCCGGGCCTTCGCCAGGGCGACGAAGGTGGCAGCGGTCGCCAGCTCGAACTGGGTCACCGCCTCGCCCTCCTCCAGGGTCCGGTTGACGATCTCGGCGCCCGCGGCAGCCTGCTCCACCGCGGCGATGAACTCAGCCTCCCCGATCTGAGCGCCGGCGATCCGGGTGCGCTCGGCCCAGTGGAGAGCATGAGGGGAGACACAGGCTCCGGCCTCGATTCCGTGCGCCTGCAAAAGCGCCGCCGTCATCAAGGTCACCGACGACTTGCCGTTGGTGCCGACGACGTGGATCGAGGCGAAGCGGTTCTGCGGCATCCCGAGAACCGCATTGAGGCGGTTCATCCGCTCGAGGCCGAGCTTCCAGCCGATCGGCTCCAGCGAATCCAGATAGGCCTGCGGATCGAAGTCAGTCAAGCTCGGCGAGTTCGGCTTTGTAGCGCTCGAGCTTGCCGCGCTCCTCCTCGACGACCTCGATCGGCGCCTTGGCGACAAAGCCCTCGTTGCCGAGTTTGCGCTCGCCGCGCTCAACCTCCGCACGCAGCTCCTGGCGGCGCTTGTCGAGCCGGCCGGCAACGATGTCGGCATCGAGCTCGGCGGAGGCGAGCACCCTGACCGGGCCGACCGAG
>DATCBF010000111.1:0-8614 GCA_036512025.1 Solirubrobacterales bacterium | reverse complement strand
CTGGGTGGTGTGGGCGTACTCCTTGGCCTTGGCGTCGCCGGCCTTGCTCTTCTGGTTGAAGAACGCGGGCAGCGCGATCGCGGCTAGGATCCCGAGGATCAGCATCACGACGAGAAGCTCGATCAGCGTGAAGCCGGCCTCACTGTTACCACTGAGCCGGGCTCCAATACGTGCCCGGAGATTCTGGAGCAACATAGGTACCTCCTAATTGGACCTATCGTTTGCGCCATTGCCCGGGCTTAGATTGGGGCTCCGAGACACTGGCAATTGAATGACTACAGGCGGCTTATCGGCAGCCCCCCCATTCGCTTTAGGCCCGGTGACAAGATTTCCAAGAAAGCCCCATTTTTCGCATTAAATAGCCGAAAACGGGACATCCTGCTCCCCAAAAATAGGGAGGCGGTAAGCCAAACCCCTCGATCGTCTCGGTCTCTCAACCGTACGAACGTCCAGCCACGATCCCGCCCCCGAACCGAGTGGCGGCAACCGCGACGGGTCGGGAGCGCGCGCGGCGAAAGAGAGCGACGGCAATGACACCACCAACTCCGACGGCCATCACGATGTAGGCGATATTGAGAGCCTGAGGGTCGGAGAGATCGAGTGACCAGCGCCAGAAGAGTGCCGCGATAGCCGCTCCGGCCAAGCCGCGTAGCGGCCAATTCCTGCAGGTCATAGCGTCCCAACCGATCAGGGCGAGGAGCAGTGGCTCGTGGTAGTAGAGGGTGCCAACGGGATCGAGCGCGCAGCGCAGCAATGCGAGCAGAGCGAACAGGGTCATTGCGTCGGGGCCGGAGAGACCGAAGCGACGGCGTCGCAGCGCCAGCGCCAGCGGCAGGGCGATCGCCAACAGAACGATCAAGGGGTGCGACAGCTGGGCAACGATCGTCGCCCTGTGCGGGTGCGCAGTGAGATACGAATCACCGGCTGGGAGTTTTATGGTCGTGACCGTCGCGGCCGGGTACCAGATGTTCCAGGGATCGACGATGCCGCTGGTCGAAGTGAGATTCGCCTGGCCCCCAGAGTACGAGCCCGGGCCCGCAGCCACGATCGGCAGGATGAAGGCGAGCGCGACCGCCGCCGTTATCAGGGCGGTTCGAACTCGCCGTGCCGGCACGGCCATCAGCACAGGCAGGATCGCTATCACCGCCCACTGCTTCGAGGCAATCGCGAGGCCGAGCAGGACCGCGGCGCGGCGGTCATAGCCCTCGGAGGCGACGGCGACTGCCGCGACTGCCAGCGCGGCGGTGAGCATCTCCTCGGGGTGACCGCTCTGCAGCGCCTCGAGAGTAAGTGGGTTGACGAGGCAGAGCATCGCGATCGCGCATCCAGACAGCGCCGAGACGCCGCGGCGACGCGCCATTGCGGCTAGATAGAGGCCCAAAAACCCGGCAGCCAACAGGCATGGGAAGCACGCCCACTGATATTCGGCGAGGGCGCTGCCACGACCCAACAGGGCAAACGACGCCTCGAGGAGAATCGCGAAGGGACCGGTCGCGTGGATCGAGAAGAACTGCGACGAGTGGCCGTGCGTGAGGGCATGGATGGCTGCTCCGGCATCGACCGGAAAATCACCCGTGCCTGTGTTGGCAAACGCCATCCAGGCGCTTGCCGCGCCTACCACCGCGAAGGGCAGACAGCGCCTCGCAAACGACATCGGGCTCAGCGGATCTTTTCGTAGAGGCTGAAGAGCGGCAGGTACATCGAGATCACGATGAAGCCGACGATGCCGCCGACGAAGACGATCATGATCGGCTCGATCAGGGCGGTGAGGGCCGCTACCTTGGCATCGACCTCGGCCTCGTAAAAGTCGGCGACCTTGGACATCATGTGCTCGAGCTGACCGGTTTCCTCGCCGACGGCGATCATGTGGCCGACCATCGGCGGGAAGATCGGGTTCGCCTCGATCGGGCCGGCCAGGGTGCCGCCGCGCTTGACAGAGGCATAGACATCGTCCATCGCTTTCTCGACGACGACGTTGCCTGAGGTCTCACCGGTGAGTTTGATCGACTGCAGCATCGGGACCCCGGAGGAGACCGAGCCGGCGAAGGTCCGCGACCAGCGCGCCAGCGCGATCTTCTGGATCACGTCGCCGACTTTGAACGGGATCTTCAATTTGAAGCGGTCCCACATATCGTGGCCGCGTTCGGTCTTCTTCCACTTGAAGAAGGTGAAGAAGACGATCACGATCCCGGGCACGATCAGGAACCAGTAGTTGGTGAGCGCATGGGAGACGCTGACGCAGATCTGTGTCGGCAGCGGCAGCGCCGAGCTTTCTTCAGGATGTTCTTCGGCGAGTTCCTTGAAGATGCCGGCGAAGACGGGGATGACGAAGATGACGACGGCGGTCAGGACGATCATCGCGACGACGAAGACGAGCGCCGGATACATCAGCGCCGATTTGACCTGGCGCTGCAGTTTGTCGCTCTTCTCGACCTGGAAGGCGATCCGGTCCAGGGCCTCCTCCAGCCGCCCCGACTGCTCACCGGAGCGGACCATCGCCCGGAAGAGGCGGTCAAAGACCCGCGGGTGGCGCTCCATCGCCTGCTCGAGCGAGCTGCCCGCCTCGACATCGCTGCGCAGGCCGGCGACCGCCTCGCTGATCTCTTCGTCCTGGGTCTGCTCCTCCAGGGTGTGCAGAGTCCGGAGCATCGGCATGCCCGAAGCGACCAGGGTCGCGAACTGGCGGGTGAAGATCGCCAGCTCGCGCATGTCAACGCTCTGGAAGCGACGGAAGAAGTCCTCGATCTTCAGCGGTTCGTGCTTCTCCTCGACGTCGAGGACAATCAACCCGCGACGGCGGAGCTGCTCGGTCACCTGCCCCTTGGACTCGGCCTCAAGTTCGCCGCTGGATGCGACGCCGGCGACGTCCATCGCGCGGAAGGCAAATGTGGTTGCGTCGGCCATCGCGCTCTAGGCCCTCGGGGTGTACATAGGAGACGGGGCCATCGAGCCATTGCCATGAACGCCGCCCCCGTGGGGAGCGCCGATTGGCCCGGCGCCGAGCAGGCGGTTGAGCTCCTCGGGCACCGCCGCCCGCTGTTCGGCGAGCTTACGAGCCACCTTCCCTTCGCGGACGAGACGGGCGAGGTCGGCGTCCATCGTCTGCATGCCGACGGCGCCCGAGGTCTGCAGGGCAGCGTAGATCTGGTGGGTCTTGCCTTCGCGGATCAGGTTGCGGATCGCCGGGGTCGGGATCAGCACCTCGCAGGCGACGGCCCGGCCGCGGCCGTCGGCCGTCGGCAGCAGCTGCTGGGTGACGATGCCCTGCAGGGCGATCGAGAGCTGCGTGCGGACCTGCTGCTGCTGGGCGGGCGGGAAGACGTCGATGATGCGATCCACGGTCTGCGATGTGGACTGGGTGTGAAGGGTGGCGAAGACGAGGTGACCGGTCTCCGCCGCGGTCAGCGCCGTGGAGATCGTCTCCAGGTCGCGCATCTCGCCGACCAGGATCACGTCGGGGTCCTGGCGCAGGGCGGCACGGAGGCCGAGGGCGAAATCCGGAGTATCGGTGCCGACCTCGCGCTGGTTGACGATCGAGTGTTTGTGGCGGTGCAAGAACTCGATCGGGTCCTCGATCGTGAGGATGTGATCCTCACGCTCGGTATTGATCACGTCCAGCATCGCCGCCAGGGTTGTCGACTTTCCCGAGCCAGTGGGGCCGGTCACAAGGACGAATCCGCGAGGTTTCTGGGTCAGGTCGCGCAGTATCTGGGGCACGCCGAGCGAGTCGAGCGACGGAACTTCGTGCGGGACCAGGCGGAACGCGGCGCTGACCGCTCCGCGCTGCATGAAGCAGTTGACGCGGAAGCGAGCGACGTTGGGGATCGCGTAGGCAAAGTCGAGCTGCTGGTTGTTCTCGAAGCGTTTGCGCTGATCGTCGTTGAGGATGCTGTAGATCACCTCGCGCGTCTGCTGCGGGGTAACGATGGACATGCCCTCCAGCGGCACGATCCGGCCCTTGTCGCGGATCGCCGGCGGGAATCCGGCGCTGAGGTGGACATCGGAAGCGCCCGCCGCGACCATCCGCGTCAGAACTTCGGCAAAGTCGAATTCAGGCTGTGACACGGAGTACCTCCTCAAGGCTTGTCATGCCGGCCCTGACTTTGGCAACGCCGTCCTCACGCAGGGTCAGCATCCCCTCCTCGCGGGCGACGGCGGCGATCTCGGGCTCGGGCGAGCGGTTGACGGTCATCTCTTTCAGACGTGGGCTGAGGCCCATCACTGAGTAGACGCCGACCCGGCCGCGATAGCCGCTGTTGCCGCAGCGTCCGCAGCCGACCGGCTCATAGGCCTCCATGTCGGCGCCGGCATTGATCCCGGCTTCGGCAAGCGCGCCGGCCGGGATGATCGCCCGGCGCTTGCAGTTCGAGCAGAGTTTGCGGGCGAGACGCTGGGCGACGACGCAATCGACGGCAGAGGCCGTGAGGAAGGTCTCGATGCCCATCTCGGTCAGGCGGGCGATCGCGCCGGGGGCGTCGTTGGTATGCAGCGTGCTCAGCATCATGTGGCCGGTAAGGGCGGCCTCGATCGCGATCCGGGCGGTCTCGGCGTCGCGGATCTCGCCCACCATCACGATGTCGGGGTCGGCGCGCAGGATCGAGCGCAGGCCGCGGGCGAAATCGAGGCCCGCCTTACGGTTGACGCCGATCTGGTTGATGCCCGGGATCCGGAACTCGACCGGGTCCTCGACCGTGATGATCTTTTTCTCGACCTGATTCAGCTCTTTGAGCGCTGCGTAGAGGGTCGTCGACTTGCCCGAGCCGGTCGGGCCGGTGACCAGGACGGCGCCATAGGATTTGGTGAAGGCGCGTTCGAAACGACCACGAGCGACACCGTCCATGCCAAGGTCGTCAAGCGAGCGGTGGGCGTTGCCCTCGTCGAGGATCCGGATCGTCGCCCCCTCCCCGCGCTGGGTCGGCAGGGTGGTGACGCGAAGGTCGATGCGACGGCCCTCGACACTGACGCCGACACGGCCGTCCTGGGGGATCCGCTTCTCAGCGATGTCCATCTCACCCATGATCTTGATCCGCGAGATCACGGCGCTGATCATCCGCTTCGGCACGTGAGCTGCCTCTTTGAGGACGCCGTCGATGCGGAAGCGGATCCGCAGCTCGCCCTCTTCGGGCTCGAGGTGGATGTCGGAAGCGCCCTCACCCACCGCCTGACTGAGGATGCTGTAGACGAGCTTGATCACGGGGGCGTCCTCGGCGCTGGCCTGCAGCTCGCTGACCGCGGCCAGACTCTCCTGCTCTTCGGCCTGCTCCTGCTCGTCCTCGATGATCGCCTCGGCCGCCGCGTTCTGCATCGTGCCCAGGCGCCCGAGCAGCGCCTCGACGTCGTCCTCGGCGGCCACCGCGATCTGGCAGTCGAGCCCGGTCGCGATCTGAATATCGTCGACCGCCAGCACATTGGCGGGGTCGACCGCGGCGACCAGCAGCGTCTGCTGATTGACGAAGCCGACGGGGATTGCTTTATATCGGCGAGCCATGCTGACCGGGAACAGAGCCGCTGCCGCCATATCGACGTGGTAGATCGAGAGATCGACATGGTCTAGCCCATACCGCTCGGCGATCGCGCGGGAGAGTTGATCGGTGGTGATCGCGCCGTGCTCGAGTAGCAGCGCCTCTGGCGAGCGGCCGACGGTGCGGGCCTCCTCGATCGCTTGCTGAACGCGTTCGGGGGTGGCGTATCCAAGCTCGGCCAGAACATCGGTGATAAAGCCACGCGAGTGGCCCCGACGCACGGGAGGGGTCAGGCCGAGCGTCGCGCCGGGCGGCGGACCGTCGAGCACCGGCGCCGCCGAGGCACCGGAGGCGGGGACCGGCCGCAGGTGGTTGGGGTGCTGTTCTAAGTTCATCTCGTGATCGTCAGTTCGGGTGGTAGGTGACTTCGGGGCCGTTGTAGGAGGCATCGCTCACTGCCTGCGCGATCGCCTGCGCGCTCTGATATCCGTAGGTCACCGACGCCTCCGGGGCGCCGTCGCTGAGGTTCTTGGGACGCATCACGATCAGGGCCGGGACACGGTCGACGTTGACGCCAAGCGTGACCGCCGCGTAACGCGAGATCTGCTGGGAGGGGACGACGAACACCGCGACGCCGCCAAGCCCAGAAAGGGCGCGCACCGACTTGGCGACCAGACGATCGTCGATGCCGCCGTTATGGACGATCAGCAGAACGACGGTCTCGTTCGCGTCATAGGCCTGCTGGACCGGACCAGGCAGGGGCGGAGCTTCGATGCCGGAGCCCGCCCCCGGCGCCGCGAGCGGCGCGGCGGCGGGCGTAGCGACGCCTTCGCTGCCGATCGCAGGCGCAACCACCGCTTCGGTCGTTGAGGTTTCGGTGGTGGGCGCGGCTTCTTCTTCAGAGCTGCCTCCTCCCATACCGCCGAGCAAGAAGATGCCGACGGCGACCAGGAGAACCCCGATAATCGCCACCTGGGCGATCGGGTTGCTGTTCAGTTTCTCTCTCACTGCGGCACCGCTTCGGCGCCTACCTGCTCGATGCCGCTGGCACGCTGGCCGCCGGCGGCGAGCATCAGTTTGAAGTCGTGGGGGCTGGAGGCGGTCTCCATCGCCACCTCCTGGGAGATGCGACCATCCATGACGTAGCCGAGCAGCGCCTGGTCGAAGGTGCGCATCCCGTAGTACTCTCCCTCGGCAATCACCTCGGTGATCTTTCCCGTCTCGTCGGGGTTGAGGATCAGGTCCTGAACCCGGCCGGTGACGACGAGGATCTCCGAGACGGCGACGCGCCCATCACCGGTCACGTCGGGAACCAGCCGCTGGGCGATCGCGCCCTTCAGCGTGGTCGAGAGCATCACCCGCGCCTGCTGCTGCAGGTGGGGCGGGAAGAAGTCGATGATGCGGTTGATCGTCTCGGTCGCGTCCAGGGTGTGGACCGTGGAGAGCACGAGGTGGCCGGTCTCGGCCGCGGAGAGAGCGGTCCTGACCGTCTCCTCGTCGCGCATCTCCCCGATCAGGATCACGTCGGGGTCCTGGCGCAGGACCCGGCGCATGGCGCGGTTGAAGCTCTTCGTGTCGGAGCCGACCTCGCGCTGGTTGATGATTGAGCGTTTGTCGCGGTGCAGGTACTCGATCGGGTCCTCGAGGGTGACCACGTGACGCGAGCGCGTCTGGTTGATGTGGTCGATCATCGCCGCCAGGGTCGTCGACTTGCCCGAGCCCGTGGTGCCGGTGACAAGGACGATCCCACGCGGCTGTTCGGCCAGTGTCTGCACGACCTCAGGGAGGCCGAGTTCGGAGATCGAGCGAATTCCGTAGGGAATTGCTCGACAGACGATCGAGATCGAGCCCCGCTGCCTGAAGGTGTTGACGCGAAAGCGGGCGACGTTGGGGATCGAGTAGGAGTAGTCGGCCTCGCCGTCCTCGTCGAACTCGGCCAGCGAGCGGGCTTCGGCGATGTCCTGGAAGGCTTTCTCGGTGTCCTCGGCCTTGAGCGGCTCATAGCCGTCGAGGGCACGCAGCTCGCCGTTGAGGCGCACGATCGGAGGCGAGGAGACCTTTATGTGCAGGTCGGAGCCACCGGCCTCAACCAGAGCGCGCAGAGCTGTGTCGATTTCAAACATCTGTGGACCTTTATCGGCGGGAATGGCAGCGGCTTTAAAGAAGGATGCGCCGCCTCACGCCGAAAACCTCCTCAGCACGGAATTGCCCATAGACACTTTCCCCCTCATCGATCCCGGAGAACGGTCGATAACCGCAGAGCAATGACAGATCCAGGATCTAAATCCGAGTCCTTCGAGACCCAGGCGACGCCCACCCCTCCTCAAGCGGAAGGGGCAGCCGGCGAAGGCGAGCTCGACCACCTGGCCCGGGTCGCCGGACACGGTCTCAACCTGCCCGCCTTCATCGTCTCGATCGTGGCCGGGGAGGAGCCGAAGATGCGAACCTCGGTCAACCTGCCGCCTCTCACCGCCCAGGCGCAGCGCTCACTGCTTTACGGCCTCTGCCTCGGCGTCGTCGACGGCGAGCCGCTGATCGTCGAGAATACGAAGTCCCAGCACCAGAGCCGTGAGCTGGCCGCGCTGACCGCGGCAGGCGTCGAGTCCGCCCTCTGTTTCCCGCTCCGCGCAGACGGTTGGCGCGTGATCGGCCTCTTCTGCGTGGTCAACCGCCTGCCCAGACGCTGGCGCGAGGTCGAGCTCTCGCTGCTCACCGACCTTTCCCAGCTGGCCGCATTGGAGATGCGGCGCGAGATTGGCATGGAGACGGCCTCGAGCTATGACCTTCACCTGCGGGCGCGACGGGCGATCATGGCCGGCCTGCTCAGCGACGAGGGGGCGGGGCAGTCGGTGGATGGCCTGCTCGACTGCCTCGGCAACAATCTCGATTGGGATCTGGCAGGAGCCTGGCTCTCCCAGCGCGAGCACGCCACCCTGGGACGAGCCGGAGTCTGGGCCGGGCAAAATATCCCCGACAACGACGTCGCCGCCCTTTACAGCCTGCCCACCTTTGATGTCGACGACGACATCCTCGGGCAGGTCTGGATGCGCCAGGAGCCGGTCTGGGCCCCCAGCCTCTCACCCCTGGCCGAGTTCCGCCGCGCCGCGACGGCTCATGCCGCCGGCTTCGGCGCCGGGCTCTGGTTCCCGGTC
>DATCBF010000110.1:0-10577 GCA_036512025.1 Solirubrobacterales bacterium | reverse complement strand
CCATTCTTCGTCGAGTTGCGTCTGCTCGGCGTTGCGCTCGGTATCTCGGCGCTCCCTCTCCGCCACCACGGCCGACACAAGTTCATCGGCGATCCTCCCTCGCGCCTGCCCAAGCTGTGCCCAGAGTCCGTCTAGCCGTGTCTGCTCGGACCGCTCGACTTCGGCACGTCGATTGGCCTCGGAGATCGCCGCCTCCTCGGCTTCCTCATCCGCGCTTCTTGCCGTTTCGGTTCGCTCCCTCACCCGCCAGATCGGGATGCCCGCCCGCCGCCTCCTTCGATGTTCGCGCATCAGCTCGTAGCGGTCGACCGGCTCCGGCGGGGCGGCTATCGGTGCGGCCACGCCACCTCCGGTGGACGCAACCAACTTGGGGATTCCCGCAGCCTTCTCCAACTCGACTTTGATCGACTCTGGATCGACCGTCTCGGGCGTGGGGAGCTCGATCTTTGCCGCTACGGGAAACGACTGGGCATGGACCGTGACAAGCGCTTTCTCTATCGCGGTGACCTTTTCGATATCGACTTCGCGCTCAGCCGCCCGCAGTTCTCGTTCATGAGCCGCAATCGAAGCTTTAGTCGGCCCGCGGTACGTCGAGTGCCCGCCCGCGCCGGTGCTCCGTCTGCCGCTTCCGCCGAGATGTGAGTAGGTGGAGAAGGGTCCGACCCCGCTGGAGACGCTGACACCTCGGGTGCTCACATGTACCCGCGCCGAACGCGGGCCGACGCCAGCACTGATGCCGCGACTCGAAGCGCGGATCCGAACCCGGGCGCGACCTTGAAGCCCATGCCCATCAGGGATCACATCCGATCCCGTCACCGTCATCGTCAAGCCCATAGTGATCGACGCCCAATACTTCAACGGTGCCCGTATAGAGCGGACCATCACCACTGCCGCCTGCACAGTCATAGTCGCTCGCGTTCGGATCGAGGCACCCACTGTAGTTCGGGTCGCATTCTTCGGCTTTCACTTCTTCAGTCTCTACTGTTTCTTTTTCGGCCTGCATTTCGGCGCGGCGGGCTTCGGCCTGGGCTTCTCGTTCTTCGCGCGCAGAAAGCGCGGCCAAGTGGCGCGCGAAGGTAGCTGTTTCGCTTTCAGCGCTAGCTAGCCGAGTTTCGGCGTGACCGAGCTTGCGCTGAGCCACTCGCAACGCTCCCCGGTCGGCATGCGCCACCGACAGAAGCGAGGACGTCTGCCTGCCTAGGTTCACCGCCCTGCGTTCGGCGCGAGCGAGAGCTGGTGTCCTCACATCCTTAGCTCCGGCTTCTCTGCGCAATGCGGCGGAGGCTTCAGAACTTTTAGCTTCGCCGGCAAAGACGGCCGTGCCTAGCCCGATTAGACAAAGTGCCGCCAGTAATCCTGCTGTGACCTGAGTGACCTGCCTTGGCAATCGCTCATGGCGCAGTACCGGTTTCGAGCGACCCCGCTGTACTTCGGCCGAGTGACGGGCGAGAACCAGTGCGTTTGCGAGTAGGAAACCAAGCGCGAACAGCGCGACACCGAGCACTCCGACGATGCCAGATGCGTTGCTCATTGCCGCTCCGATGATCGCCATCAACAGGCCGCCGCCCACACAGAACCCAATCGCCTGACTGAGTGAAAGCCGGGTCAACCAGGCGACCAGGGCCGAGGCTCTAAACCAACTCCAGGCAAGTGCGATACCCGCTGTAATCAGCGCTGCCAGTCCAAAGCCAAGGCCGGTTCGCACCTTTTCGTCGTGCTTTTCAGCAGCGTCACCTTTTTCGTTTTCAAGCCGTGTCATATTTGCGAGCGCCGCGAGCCGGGCGGCTCTCTGTTCACTCTTGATGTTCTTGACTCGCTGATCCGCCCCGTGAGCCGCGACCTTTACCGGTGCAGCCCGCTGACTACTTTTTTCGAGCCGCCTCTCGACTGAGGGAACAATGGCTTCTAGTTCACTGATTTCGAGGGCGGCGCTTTCGGCTCGGGATCCGGCTTCGCTCAATGCGATGTTCAAGTCCTGTGCAGAGGCGTGGCAGCACCAACTCGTGCAAGAGATGCCCGCCAGAAGACCGATCACCAATTTGACCAGCCACGAGCCTCCCCGCAAAGTCACACTAATTCCCCCAGTCCACGCTCAACATATGCACGGCAATCTAACGAAATCAAACATTCGAAGAGAAAAGCATCATGACAAAGGTCATTGAGCACGGCATTCCGAATGCTCGACGTTTCGCCACGGGTGTCGCGGCAGTCTCTGCTGACGTTGGCGCTCTCCGCCGGCTTGTCTTCCACAAGCCGGGGCGCAGGGTTGAAGCTCTAAGTCCGCGGCGCGTAGCGGTTGTGGAACATCAGGGCGTTGCCGTCGGGGTCGCTGAAGAAGGCCATGTAGCAGACGCCGCTGTCGAGCGTGTCGCCGTGGAACTCGACGCCGCTTGACTCGAGTTTGGCGCGGGCGGCTTCTACGTCGTCTACGTGGAGGGCGATCGGGTGGCCGCTTGGCTTGAACTCGCGGCCGATTGAGGCGGCATCCATCACCTGCAGGGTGAGGCTGCCGGTCTCGAACTCGCCGGCGGGGATTTTTTCGTAGTCGACCGAGTGCTCCAGGCCCAGGGTCTCGCCGTAGAACTTCAGGGCGGCGGGGTAGTCCTTGACGAACACGGTGACGAAGTCGACACCGGTGACTGTGGTCGATGGGGTCATTGCTCCTCCTCCTACTGTAGGGCGAAGACGACGTGGACGGTCGCGGTCACCGTCGAGGCGCCCGGCTTCACCGGTGGCGTTCCTCCGGCGCAGAGCGAAGCCGACGCGCCCGAGTGCTTCGTGGTGACCACACCGCCGCAGGCCGGCGCGCTCTTGGCCTCGGGGGCCAGGGGGGTTTCGACGCCGCCCCCTTCCTCGATGCTGATCGCCGGGCCGAGGGTGGCGCCTGCTCGGGCAGCGAGTGTGGCTGCCCTTTCGCGGGCCTGATCGAAGGCCGCGGTCAGCGCTGTGTCGTAGGCGGCTGCCGGGTTGCCGACGAAGAAGCTGGGGCCGTTGATGCCGGTCGCTCCGGCTCGTACGGCCACGCTGACGAGTTCTCCGGCTTTTTCGGGCTGACGCAGAATCAGGTGGATTCCCTCGCCTGCCCGGTAGACGATCTGCTTGCCGGCGGAGACTTTGCGCACCGAGATGCTGCCGGTGGCGATGGCGTCGACGCCGGGGATCGTCTGGACGGCGGCGATCACGGCCCGCAGGCGCTGGGCGACGACGCGGAGCGCCGCGCCGCGGGTCTTGCGCTCCTTGCTGACCGCGAAGCCGAGGCCGGCCGAATCGTTTGCCACCTGCTGAGTGATTGAGCCGTTGACCGAGACCGTCCGTTCCTGGGCGATCGCTGCGGCCGGTGCGAGCAGGGCCACCGCGATCGCGATCAGAGAGAGCGGGACAAGTCGTCGCAGGAGCGGCATCGCTTCGACCCTACCCGGGTGGGGCGGATTTCAGTCAGACCGACTTGGGCCAGGGCTGCTTGGCGAGCAGCTCGGTGTGGCCCGCCTTCTGCCACAGCTCCTCGGCGAGGTGGGGCGTGATCGGCGCCATCAGCTGGACCAGGAGCATCAGCGCCGCGAGTTCGGCCTCGCGATCCTCATCGCTGAACTCCCGGTCGCGGGTGACTCTCTTTTCGAAGTCTTCGATCCGGGCCAGCATCACCATCGCGTTCTGGGTGACGCCGTGCATTGAGAGCCGCTCGAGGTTCTCGGTCACCTTCCGGATCCCGGCGTTGCACCAGCGGGCGAGACGGCGGCGGACCTTGTCCTCCATGTCGATCTTGAAGTCGGGGCCTTCGATATCGGATTCGAGTCGCTGCTCGGCGTAGTTCCAGAGCCGGGTGAGGAAGCGCTCGGAGTCGAGCATCACCTCGTCGTCCCAGTTGACGTTCCTGGTCGGCGCGGCAGCCTGCATCATCCCGAAGCGCACCGCGTCGGCCCCGACCCGCTCGACCAGTTCCGACGGGCTGACCACGTTGCCCAGGTGCTTGCTCATCTTGCGCCCGTCGAGGTGGACCATGCCGTGCATCAGGATCCCGGAGAAGGGCTCGCCGTCGTCGAAGAAATCGCCATGGCCGGCGTCGCGCATCGCCTTGGCGACGGCACGCTCGTCGAGGATGAAGCCGCCGGTGTCGGCGCCGTGGATGTAGAGGCAGGGCATCCAGCGGCTCAGTTCCGGATGGTCGAAGACCTGCTTGGGGCGCTCGTCCGCCGGGACCGCCAGCGCGCACTCCATCCAGGCCGTGTCCATGTGGCAGTCCATGGTGTCGGTTTCGCGCTCCGCGTCGCCGCCGCACTTCGGGCACTGGCAACGCTTGAACTCCGCATCGATCGCAAGCACGCTGCCCGCTTCGCTGACCGCCATGTTGTCCGGCAGGCGGACGGGGAGCTGGTCGAGCGGCACCGGGACGACGCCGCAGTCGGGGCAGTGGACGATCGGGATCGGCGTCCCCCAGGCCCGCTGGCGCGAGACCGGGAAGTCGGAGATCTTGTAGCGGAGGGCGGGCACGGCCGCGAGCGAGGATTCCTCCAGCGCCACCGGGTCCATCGGGGTCTCGATCCGCTCGAAGATCACCTCGTCGGACTTGTCCAGCTCGGGCGTCCCCAGGACCGCGGTCGGGCCGTAGCGGCCGTCGACGGTGGGGGACATCCAGACCGGCAGGCGGCCGCTGCCGTCGGGCGCCGATACCCAGTGCCCGGTGTCGACGATCGGGATCTGGTCGGCGTTGCGCGCATCGCGCAGCCAGCCCCCCGAGCGCGAGGCATCGCCCGCCTCTCCGTCTCCCTCGTCCTCCATCCACTTCTCGATCTCGGGATGGTTGGGCGAGAGCAGCACGAAGCGGCCCTCGGCGATGCCGCCCTCCTCGTGATCGCGGGCGAACACGGTCAGCGGCGTGCCGTCCTCGCCCCGCAGCTCGAACTCGACCCCGTCAACCCGGCCCAGCAGTGAGCGCTGAGTGCCGATCGCGATCTTGTTCCAGCCGGTCAGCGACTCGAGCTTCTCGAAGTTCTCCTCGTTGTAGACGCCGGTGTTGAGGTACCACTGGACTTTGTTGCGCAGCTCCGTCGTCTCGTGACAGCGCCAGCACTTGCCGTTCTCCACCTGGGCGTTGGCGAGCACGGTCTGGCAGCGGTCGCACCAGTCGACCGGGCCCTCGCGCTGGTAGATCAGGCCCTGCTCGCGCAGGAGCAGGAAGAGCCACTGCGTCCACTGGTAGATCGAAGGGTCCGAGCTGACGAAGGTCCGGCTCCAGTCGAAGGAGAGGCCGAGCTCGTCGAACTGGCCGCGCATCCTCTCGGCGCACCTCATCACCCATTCCTGGGGGGTGATCTCGTTGGCGATCGCGCCGAGCTCGGCCGGCAGCCCGAAGGCGTCGAATCCCATCGAGAAGAGCACCGAGTCGCCACGGGCCCGCCTGAAGCGGGCGTAGGAGTCGCCGATCGTGAAGCTGCGGATGTGCCCCATGTGGGCTTCGCCCGAGGTGAACGGGCAGGAGACCTGGACGTAGGCATCCGTCACCCCCGGCTCGGGCGGCCGGATCAGGAACACACCCTCCTCCGCCCACCGCTCCTGCCAGTGGCTCTCGACGGTTAGAGGGGTGTACTGCTCGGACTCAGTCGCGGTCGTCCCTGCCACAGGACGGTCCCCTCATCCGGCCACTGCGATCTGAAAGAAAAACGCGCCCGACGGGAATCGAACCCGCATCGGCGGCGCCAAAGGCCGCTGCTCTCGGGAGGTGCATGTCCTTCGAACCATCACGCCGAGACGACTGGAGAACCAGCATCCAGCGGCCGGTACCGCACAAGGCAGCGCCGGCTGAAAGGCTGCATCTCGGCATAGGTTTCGACTTTCATGGTCCCCCTTAACCATTAAGCTACGGGCGCTAGTTCAGAATCTTCGTTAACTTAGAAGTTCCTGAGTAACTTGTCAAGGCGGCTCAGGCAGGCCGCGCGAGATAGACGGCCTTGGAGTGCCTGATCTCATTTAGCGGCTGCTCCAGCACGGCGTCGGTGTCGTGACCGAAGACGTCGACGCATTCGAGTCCCGCGGCCTCCATCGCCTCGAGGATCTCCACTTCGGGGAAGTGGCGCTCGCGATGGAGCTCGACCGGGATCTGGCCGAGCGCATCGTCCTCGGCGCCCTCCACCTCGAAGCTCGCTTCGCAGATCGAGCCCGGTGGGGCGTCGGTCGGGGTGCGGCCACGCCAGATCAGGCGGCGGCCGTCGCGCTCGACCACCTCTTCTTCGGCGAAGAAGGTGCGATAGGTCGAAAGCGTGTTGACGTCGAACATCAGCAGAGCGTGATCGGCCATGTTTGCTCGCATGCCGGTCAGGGCCTGATCCAGTTCCTCGGTGCTCAAGAGGTAGTTGATCGCGTCGTCCAAACACCAGACGAGGTCGAACTCGCCGAACAGGGGCAGCTCCCGCATGTCGGCGATGCTGAGTGGCACGCTGCCGGTCGTCTTCGTCCGTGCCACCTCCAGCATCGACTCCGAGATATCGCATCCCGTAACTTCCCATCCGCGCGCCAGCATCGGCAAAAAGCTCTTGCCGGTGCCACATCCGACGTCGAGCAGGCGATTGCCCCTCAACCCGTGGCGCCTTAACTCCGGCAGTAGGTTCCCCAGCCACAGCTCGTAGTCATGATGAGCTGTGAAGTCGTCGTAAACCGGCGCGATCGCCTCGTAGGCAACCTTCGCCCATTGCGGCTTTTGGCCGGTTTTCGTCGCCTCCATGGACTGAAGACCAGCCATCGCTTCAAATAGTTTCAGCGATCGATTTTCCTCGTCTGCTTTCGAACTTAGTACCGTCGGAACATCAACGTTCCTACAGCTCAGCGGATTACGGAGGACGGTTGGGAGTGGGGCGAGGCGCACAGGGTCTGTTTGCGGTTGGCATATCGCTACGCGAGGAACCCAAGCGAAGCGGAGGACATAGCCCAGGATGCCTTGCTCCGCGCCTGGCGGCGGCGCTCGACCCTGCGCGATAGCACCAGCCGCAACCAATGGCTGGCGACCATCGTCCGCAACGAGGCATTTCGCCAGCGGGCCCGGATCCGGCCCGATCCGGTTTCCACCGTCGAGACCTTCGAAGGCGCCGAAGACGAGCGTGTGGTGGCGACCGTCGAGCGGGCGGATCTTCATGCCGCCCTCAAACGGCTCGACGAGAACGACCGCAAACTCCTTGCCCTGCGTTACAACGAGGACTTGACGCAGGCCGCTATCGCTCGCCGCCTCGGCATCCCCGAAGGGACCGTCAAGGTCAGGCTGCACCGCGCGCGCAACAAACTTCGCCGTGCATTTGGGCACGTTTAGCGGCGGCGGGGCACTGTACATGCGGGCGAGTTCGCCGCCTCGAACTTCGGACCGCTGTACAACGACGGATCGAAGCGCTGCCGCGACTATTTGGTAATGACGACCTCGACCCGTCAGATCGTGGCCTTTGGAGGAGGCGGCTTCTCGATGGAGTCCGGGAACCCGCTGCTGGACGACTACGTGCTCGGGCTGACCGGGGCCAAGCGGCCACGCGTCTGCTTCCTCCCCTCCGCCAGCGGCGACGCCGATCACTACATCGTCCGCTTCTACCGAGCCTTCCCCGCCGATCGCTGCGAGGCGAGCCACATCTCCCTCTTCCGCCGCGAGCAGGGGCCGGAGGACCTGCGCGAGCACCTGCTCTCCCAGGACCTGATCTACGTCGGCGGCGGCAGCGTCGTCAGCCTGCTCGGCGTCTGGCGGGCGCATGGGATCGACGAGATCCTGCGCGAAGCCTGGGAGTCGGGAGTGATCCTCTGCGGGCTCTCGGCCGGCTCGCTCTGCTGGTTCTCGGAGGCGGTGACGGGATTCCACGGCGCGCCGAAACGGGTCGAGGGCCTCGGCCTGCTGCCGTTCAGCAACTGCGTCCACTACGAGCCCCGCTCCAGCCGTCGCCTCGCCTACCACGAGTTCCTGCGCGAAGGGATGGCCCCGGGCTACGCCGCCGAGGACGGAGCCGCCCTGCACTTCACCGGGACCGAACTGACCCGCGTGATCGCCTCTCGCTCCGAGGCCCGCGGCTACCGGCTCGACCCGATGGGGGAGCGCGTGGTGGAGATGCGGATCGCGACGACCTATCTCGGCGATCCGGAGGCGTCGGCGTCGATCCCCCTGCCCGAGGCGCTCTCCACCGCAGTCGCGGCTTGATGGCGGCTCCGCGCCGCATCCTCGCCCTCGGCGGCCACGAGTTCAGCTCGCGGCCCCCCGACCGGGCCGTCTGCGAGCTGATTTTGAAGCTGGCGACCGAGCGCGCCGGCGGCCGGCCCAAGATCTGCATCCTTCCCACCGCCAGCGGTGACACCTCCGACCTGATTGCCGGCTTCTACTCGGCCTTTGGCGAGCGGCCCTGCGACCCCTCCGACCTCTCGCTCTTCCGGCTCGGTCGTCGGCCGATGGCGCTGCGCGACCACCTGCTCGCCCAGGACCTGGTCTACGTCGGGGGCGGCAGCCTCGTCAACCTGCTCGCGGTCTGGGACGCGCATGAGATCGGCGCCATCCTCAGCCTTGCCTGGCGCCAGGGGATCGTCCTCGCCGGCCAAAGCGCCGGGGCGATGTGCTGGTTCGAGGCCGGGATCACGAAGTCGTCGGGCAAGCCGCTGGCGGCAGCCGGGCTCGGACTGCTCGAGGGCAGCCTCTGTGTCCACTACAACAACGAGCCTGAGCGCCGGGCCGCCTACCTCGAGGCGGTCGGCGACGGGATGCCGGGCGGCTACGGCCTCGACGACTACGCCGGCCTGATCTGGGAGGGGACCTCCGCCCCCTCGGCCGTTACCGCCCGCCGCGGCGCCCGCGCCTACCGGGTGGTGGCGCGCGAGGGCGAGGCCTCCGAGGCCCCGATCCCCGCCCGCTTCCTGCCGGCCCCGGCCCCGGCCGCGCTGCGCGAGGACATCGCCGAGTACCGGCGCCTCACCAGCATGCGGAAACGAGCGGGCTGGCTCGGGTGATCAACCGCCGCCGGCGGCGGGGGGAGCGGTTGAGTCTCCGCCCTCCTCGCCGAACTTCTCGCGGGCGAGGAAGTCCTCGGCGAGGAGGAGGTTGTCCTTGCTCCGCTCGACCACGTTGAGCACGTCGCCCATCAGCGCGATCTCCTCGACCTGCTCCTTGACGAACCACTGCATGAACTGCTCGGCGCGGTAGTCCTTGTTCTCGCGGGCGAGCTCGAAGAGGGAGTAGATCTCCTCGCCGACGCGCTTCTCCTGCTCGAGTGCCAGCTTGACCGGGGCGATGCCGTCGTCGAAGCTGGTCTCCTGGGCTTTGATGTCGGGGATGTGGACCTTCTCGCCGACGTCGAGCAGATACTGGACCATCATCATCGCGTGCTCGCGCTCCTCGAGCGCCTGGCGATAGAAGAAGTGGGCGAGGCGGGGCAGGGTCGCCGCGTCGTAGTAGACGGCGATGCCCACGTACTGCTGGGAGGCGGCGAACTCGTTGGCGATCTGCTCGTTGAGGACGTCGGCGAAGCTCTTCTCGGCCATGGTGTCTCCTTGGGCGACGGGGCGGTTGGCCCCAACGTAGCCGAAACTCGGAGTTCGGCTGGCCGAAGAGAGAGTTAGGCGACCCAACGAAAGCCGAGCTCGGCGATCGCCGGCTGCAGCGGGCTGGAGGGTAGGCCGGGCTTGGTCGCCTGCTCGGGGTCGTTGTAGCCGATCGGGGCGACGTCGTTGGGGGTGTCGGGATGGAAGATCGAGGCCAGATACTGGATCTGCCCGCGGCCCTGGCCGAGCTCGGTCTGGCCGCCGCCGTAGGCGCCGATCCCGCGCTCCTCGCAGTAGTCGTAGGTGGCGAAGAGGTTGCTGATCGGCCCGAAGCGCGAGGGCTTGACGTTGACTGTCTTCGGCGGCGACCAGGGCATCGCCTCGATGTCGGTGATCGAGTGGATCGGCGCGTCCCAGGTGACCCGCTCGGAGACGGGGTCGAGAATCGGCCGGGTCTCATCGGTGACGTCGGGGTCCTCAAGCCAGGCGTCGGGGAAGGTCTCGATCAGCTTCGCGTAGAGGACGGGGTCGGTGACGACATCGACCGGAGTCCCTTTGTAGAAGCCCTTGAGGTCGAGCGAGTCGACGGCGCCGGTCTCGGCCAGGGCCGCGATCAGCTCGTCGCTCCAGTCGTTGGTCGGGTCGAGCTTGAAGCGCAGGCCCGGGTTGACGGCAAGGCGGGCGAGCAGGGGATCGATGGAAGAGGGCTCGTCGGCGGAGCCGAGCCGCATCGAGCTGACGAAATTGAGCGGTCGCGGCTCGCGGCCGAGAATCGCGGCGAGGTTGGTCCCGGCCTGTCGCAGCGCCAGGTCGAGCGCCGCCGACTCGAAGGCCCAGCGCCGGTACTCGCGGGAGACGTCGCGCTCGGGGGCGACGGCGGGGAAGAGGTCGATCGAGTCCAGTGACTCTGAGAACTGGGAAAAGCTGCGCTTGCCGGCGAGCCCTTCCGGCGGCCCGGCGCTCTGCTGGGCGACGTGGTCAACAGCGTCGTAGGTGACGTCCTCGCCGACGCCCTCGTGGCCGCCACCGCTGAGCTTGACGATCGTGGTCAGCCGTTCGAAGTCGCCGAGCGTGATTTCCAGCCCTTCGAA
>DATCBF010000109.1:0-6646 GCA_036512025.1 Solirubrobacterales bacterium | reverse complement strand
TCGCGCTCGGCCGCCGGGCTCGGGCGGAAGGGATCTGGGACCCGCAGGGCGACGAGGGCGCCAAGCAGCGGCATCACCCCCGCGAAGATCCAGACCGAGGTGTAGCCGGCGCCGTGCTGGATCAGCTCGCCGACCAGCGGGCCGACGCTGAGGCCGGCCCAGACCGCGAGGCCGTAGAGGCCGATCACCCGCCCCCGCCGCTCGGGCGGCGCCAGGTCGACGATCCAGGCCGAGCCCGCGGTGAAGACGGTTCCCTCGCCCGCGCCCAGCACCAGTCGCGCTCCGATCAGCCCGGTGACGCCGAACGGCAGCAGGTAGAGAAAGCCGCCGGCGGCCATCAGCAGCGAGCCGATCAGGACCGCCGGCTTGCGCCCACGGCGGTCGGCGAAACGGCCGGCGAAGGGCCGCAGCATCAGGCCCGTGATCGCGTAGGCGCCGATCACCACCCCGACCGCGATCTTGCCTGCGCCCAGTGGCCCGTCGACGTAGCGCGGCAGCACCGGCAGCACGGCGCCGACGGCGACCAGGCCGCAGAAGGTGACGGCGAAGACGCCGGCGAAGGCGGCGCCGGGCCTGGCGACCGGCGTCGTTGCGGGCTCCGTGCTCATCGCAGCAGCGCGGCGAGGTCGTCGATGACGTGGTCGGGCGGCGGATCCGCCGTCTCCGCGTCTCCGCGCCCGCTGGCGCCGCTGAGGACGAGGATCGTCTCCAGGCCGGCCCGGCGCCCGCCCTCGATGTCGGAGGCGATGCGGTCGCCGACCATCGCCACCCGCCGGGCCTCGCCGATCCGCTCGCGGGCGAGCTCGAACAGGTGGCGCTCGGGCTTGCCGCCGATCTCCGCCGTCTGGCCCGATGCTGTCTCCACGGCGGCGAGGATCGCGCCGGTCCCGGGCCACTCGCCACCGGGCATCGGCAGCGTCGGGTCGCGGCTGGTGGCGAACAGCGATGCCCCCTGCTGCAGCGCCAGCGTCGCGGTCAGCAGCTCGGCGTAGTCGAAGTCGCGGTGGCCGGAGACGACGACCGCGGCGGCCGCGCGACCGGCCTCTCCTTCGAGCACCGCGGCTCCGGCGGCGGCCACCGTCTCCTTGAAAGCGGCGGCGCCGATGACGAAAGCCGTGCCACCGTCCCCGACCGAATCGGCGGCGAGCCGCGCGGTCACCATGCCGGCGGTGACGATCCGCTCCTCGGGTACGTCGACCCCGGCCTCGCCGAGCCGGGCCGCGTAGGCGGCAGCCGGCTTGCCCGGGTTGTTGGTGACGAAGACCAGCTCCTTGCCGCTCTCGAGCAGGGCGTCAAGTGTCTGCGCCGATCCCGGCACCAGCTCGCGGCCGATCCAGACGACCCCGTCGAGGTCGATCAGAAGTCCGTCGAATTCATCGGCGAGGGGCATCGAGCGCAGGCTATTGACTGATCTCGATACGGTGTTCGGAGTGAGTGCGAACGGACAGGTTGTGGTCGCCACCGACCTGACCCGCCGCTACGGCGA
Organism: Solirubrobacterales bacterium; assembly: GCA_036512025.1. Classification (GTDB taxonomy): domain Bacteria; phylum Actinomycetota; class Thermoleophilia; order Solirubrobacterales; family 70-9; genus DATCBF01. The sequence goes on along the minus strand of DATCBF010000109.1, from coordinate 5,160 downwards.
GGGCGATGCCGCGGTCGACGCGCTGGCCGGCGTCAGCACCGGCTTCGAGCGTGACCGCTTCACGGCGATCATGGGCCCTTCGGGCTCGGGCAAGTCGACCCTGATGCACATCCTCGCCGGGCTTGACAAGCCGACCAGCGGAACCGTCGAGCTAGACGGGATCGAGATCACCGGCCTCGACGACGGCGAGCTGACCAAGCTGCGCCGCGACAAGCTCGGCTTCGTCTTCCAGTTCTTCAACCTGCTGCCGGTCCTCACCGCCGAGGAGAACCTGGTGCTGCCGCTATCGATCGCCGGCCGCAAGCCGGATCGCGACTGGGTGGATCGGCTGATTCGCACCGTCGGCCTCGAGGACCGCCGCACCCACCGTCCCGCCGAGCTCTCCGGCGGCCAGCAGCAGCGCGTCGCGGTCGCCCGTGCCCTGGTCTCCAAACCGGCCGTCGTCTTCGCCGACGAGCCAACCGGCAACCTCGACTCGAAGGCGAGCGCCGACGTGCTCGAGCTGTTGCGACAGGCGGTCGACGAGTTCGGCCAGACGGTGATCATGGTCACCCACGACCCGGCCGCCGCCGCCCACGCCGACCGGCTGATCACGCTCCGCGACGGCAAGCTCGTCCAGGACGGCAAGCCAGGGTCGGCGGACGACGTGATCGAGCTGATGAAGCAGATTGACTAGCCTCGCTCTCAAGAGCCTCTGGGCCCGCAAGGTCCGGGCTCTGACGACGACCTTCGCGGTCGTGATCGGCGTCGCCTTCGTCGCCGGCAGCTACATCCTCACCGACACGATCTTCGCCGCCTTCGACGAAATCTTCAGCGAGTCGTTGAGCGGCACCAGCGTCGTCGTCACCGCCAAGAACCCGGTCGAACAGGACAACGGCGAAGTGGCGACGGTCAGCGCTGGGCTGCTGCCCCGGATAGCGAAGACGCCGGGAGTGAAGCTGGCGGCGGGCGCGATCTTCACGCCGGGTGGCTTCTTCGACTCCAAGGGCGAAAAGATCGGCAACAAATTCGCCCCCAAGTTCATCTCCTCGACCCTGCCCGGCGAACTCGAGTCGCTCACCTACCTGGTGGGCCATCGTCCGCGCGGCCCGACCGAAGCCTCGATCGACAAGGCCGCCGCGGAAAGCTCTCACCTCAAGCTCGGCGAAGACATCGAGCTGATTGGCGAGGGGAAGGCTAGGAAATTTCGGCTGGTCGGCTTCACCCAGCTCGGCAGCGCCTCCTTCGGCGGCGCCAGCATCGCCCAGGTGACGCTGCCGGTGGCACAGGCGCTGACCCACAAGGTCGGTCGCTTCGACCAGATCTCCGTCGCCGCCGACAGCGGCGTCTCGCCGACCCTGTTGAAGAACAGGATCGAGGCCGAGATGCCGGCCTCGTCCCGGGTCGAGACCGGCAAGGAAAGCGCCGACCGCTCCTCCGAAGAAATCCGCAAGAACCTCAGCTTCCTGCCGACCGTGCTCCTGGTCTTCGGCTTCATCGCCGTCTTCGTCGGGTCGTTCCTGATCTTCAACACCTTCTCGATCACCGTCGCCCAGCGGGTGTCGGAGTTCGGGATGTTGCGCACGCTCGGCGCCTCCCGCCGCCAGATCCTCACCTCGGTTCTGATCGAGGCGGTGGCGATCGGGCTGCTGGGAGCGCTTGTCGGCATCCTCGGTGGGTTTCTGATTGCCCTCCTGCTCAATGCCCTGCTGCAGGCATTCGGGGTCGACCTGCCGACCACCAGCCTGGTGCTGGAGTCACGCACGGTCGTGGTCGCGCTGTTGGTCGGTGTGGTCGTCACCTTCGTCTCCTCTTTGATTCCGGCGCTGCGCTCGACCCGGGTGCCGCCGATCGCCGCCCTGCACGCATTCGCGCCCGCTCCGAGCCGCCGCCGCCGGCTCGTCTACGGGGCGCTCTCGATCCTGCTCGGGGCCGCGGGCCTGGCTCTGCTGCTCGACGGCCTCCTCGGCAGCGGTGGCGCAGGCACGAGGGCCGGCCTGATGGCCGCCGGCGCGGTCGTGATCATCCTCGCGGTCTCCATCTTCAGCCCGCGCCTGGTGCCACCGCTGGCGACGGTCGCCGGCTGGCCGCTGGAGCGGCTGCGCCGCCTGACCGGGCGACTGGCCCGCGAGAACGCCCAGCGCAACCCCAGCCGCACCGCGGTCACGGCGGCGGCGCTGATGATCGGCCTCGCCCTGGTCACCTTCGTCACCGTCTTCGCTGCCGGGCTGAAGAGCTCGGTCGCCACCGTGGTCGACGAAAACTTCGCCGGCGGCCTGGTGATCCAGAACAGCGACGGCTTTTCGCCGATCCCAAATGGGACCGCGGTCGCCGCTCGCAAAGTTCCGGGAGTCGAGCTGGTCGCGACGATTCGCTCGGCCCAGGCGAAGCTGGTCGGGGGCACCGGTGCTCATGTCTCGGCCCCGACTCCGGACATTGAACAGACGGTCAAGGTCGAATGGAAGAAAGGCGGGCCCTCGGCCTTGCGCAACCTCTCCGACGACCAGGCGATCCTCTCCGAATCCTTCGCCTCCGAAAACAACCTCGAAGTCGGCGACCGCTTCCACCTCCTCAGCCAGACCCGCAAACGGCCGGGCTTCGAAGTCGCCGGCGAGTTCTCCTCGAAGCTGGGCGTGTTCGGCAGCGTGCTGATCACCCAGCCGGCCCTGGCACGCGAATTCGGCCAGACCCAGAACACGATCGACTTCATCAAGACCGCGCCTGGCGCCGACGCCGCCGCGGTCCAGGCGCTGCTGACGAAAGGGGCCGAAGCCGCCTTCCCGACCGCCGAAGTCCTGAACCAGCAGGAACTGAAGGAAAGCCGGGAAAAGCAGGTCGAATCGCTTGTCAACCTCTTCTACGCGCTGCTCGCCCTTGCGATCGTGATCTCGCTGTTCGGCATCGCCAACACGCTGGCGCTCTCGATCCACGAACGCACGCGGGAGCTGGGGATGCTGAGGGCGATCGGGATGTCGCGCCGCCAGGTGCGGACGATGATCCGTTATGAGGCCGTGATCACGGCCCTGATCGGGGCGATCCTCGGAATGGTGCTCGGCGTGATCTTCGCGGCCCTGATCGCGCAGCCGCTGAAGGACGAAGGCTTCACCCTTTCCTACCCGATCGGCTCACTGGTCGTGCTGCTGATCCTGGCCGGATTGGCCGGCGTGCTGGCGGCGATCCCGCCCGCCCGCCGCGCCTCCCGGCTCGACGTGCTGGACTCGCTTCAGTACGAGTAGCCGCAGATGCCCGGTGGCGGCCGGCTACGCCACGCTCTCGCGCACGAGCTCGGCCGCGAGGCCCATGCGCACGGCCCCGGCCATCTCCAGCATCGCGGCCCGGGCTGAGCGGCTGACCCCGGTCAGGTTGGCGTAGGTGTGGATCAGGCGCGGGTGGCGGCGCAGCGCGACGGTCACGCCCGCTTCCCGCATCCGCATCGCGTACTCCTCGCCCTCGTCGCGCAGCGGGTCGAATCCGGCCGTCGCCACGTAGGCGGGAGGGAGCCCGGAGAGGTCTTCGGTGCGCAGGATCGAGGCCCGCGGGTCGTAGCCCATCTCTTTGTCGGGCAGGTAATGGCGTTCGCAGGTTTCGATATCTCGCTGGGTGAGGATGAAATGGTCGGCGAAGAGCTGACGGGACGGTCGCGACTCGATCGCGTCAACCGCCGGGTAGTTGAGCACCTGAAGTGCTGGTCGCGGCCCGCTGGAATCGCGCATCGCCAGGCAGACGCCGGCTGCCAGGTTGCCGCCGGCGCTGTCGCCGCCGACCGCGAGCCGGGCGGGGTCGGCGCCCAGCTCCTCGGCGTTGGCGACGGCCCAGCGGAAGGCCGCCTCGGCGTCTTCCACCGCGGCCGGGAAGGGATGCTCGGGGGCGAGCCGGTAGCGGGCTGAGAGCACCGCCGCCCCGGAGTGGGCGGCGAGGAAGCGGCAGACGCTGTCGTGGGTGTCGAGGTCGCCGACCACCCAGCCGCCGCCGTGGAAGAAGACGATCGTCGGCCGCGGGGCCGGCTCGGCGCCGAGGGGGACGTAGAGGCGCGCCGCCAGAGGGCCGGCCGCGCCGGGGTACTCGAGCTCGTGCAGCTCGGCCATCGGCAACGGCGTCCCGGCCGTAGCCGCGGTTGAGTCGCGGACGTAGGCGCGCGCTTCCACGGGGGGCAGCCCGCCGAGCAGCGAGTTGTCGCCGGCGACGTCGGCCAAGCGCAGTAGGACGTGGATGTCAGTGGCCAGCTCCTGCCCGTCGATCACGGCCGGCCGGCCGAACAGCCGCCGCTGCACCCGCGGTGGCAGTGCGCACAGTTTCCTCACCAACCGGTACTCCACGGCTTTCGGGAGGCGGGGGGACGCCATGACTGAAGGCTATGTCCTTTGGCGTCCCGTGGAGGAGAGAAGTCTCCAGGGCGCATCCGATATCGACCACACCAGAGTGGGGAAAGTCGGATGCGCGGCTGGAGCGATGTCACACGGCCCAATTTTCCCGGCCTGTACGGTGGGCTGGGCATGGAGGCAACGCTCACAGCGCCCGCTCCGGTCGCGCCCCGCGATCCGATCCGGGGCCTCCCGCCCGGCCCGCGCATGTCGCGAGCGATTCAGACGGCGATCTGGTCGCGGCGGGCGCAGTGGATGCTGGAGCAGTCGCGCGCCCGCTTCGGCGATATGTTCACGATCCGGATCGCCTACGAAGGGACCTGGGTGATGGTCTCCGACCCGGCGGCGATCAAGCAGGTCTTCACCGGCGACCCGCGCGTCTTCCACGCCGGCGAGGGCAACCAGATCCTCAGCCCGATCCTCGGCGAGAACTCGATGCTCGTCCTCGACGAGAAGCCGCACATGAGCCAGCGCAAGCTCCTGCTGCCGCCCTTCCACGGCGAGCGGATGCAGGCCTACGGCGAGAAGATGACCGAGATCGCCGTCCGCGAGATCGACGGCTGGCCGACCGGCGTCCCCTACAAGCTGCGCCCAAGGATGCAGGCGATCACCCTGGAGATCATCCTCGAGACCGTCTTCGGCCTGCACGGGGGCGAGCGGATGGACGCGCTGCGGGTGGCGCTGCGCGATTTCCTCGACCTCACCACCAACCCGCTGATGCTGGCGCCGGTGATCCTTGCCGGACCGACCAGGCTCAGGCGCTTCCCGGCCTTCCGCCGCCGGGTCGACCTCGTCGACGAGCTGCTGCACCGCGAGATCG
>DATCBF010000108.1:0-8512 GCA_036512025.1 Solirubrobacterales bacterium | reverse complement strand
GGACACTCAGCGCAAAGCGCGTCCGCCGACCCAGCGCCGCCCGCCCCACCCCCTGCGGGCTAAAACCGATCAGGCAGGAACCGAAGCGAGCCGCTGCTCGACCCAGCCGGTCGAGGCGATGTGCTTGCTCATGCCGAGCTGCTTGGGCTCGGCGCCGAGCGCCAGGCCGACGAGCTGGGGGAGATGGAGGACGGCGAGGCCGAGGTCGCGGTTGACGACCTTGGCCGCCTCGGGCTGTTGCATGTCGAGGTTGAGGTGGCAGAGCGGGCAGGGGGTGACGAGGCAGTCGGCGCCGGCGTCGATCGCGTCGCCGACGTGGGTGCCGGCCTGCTTCAGCGAGGTCTCGCGGTTCATCGTGATCACCGGGAAGCCGCAGCATTTGCGGGCGCCGTCGTACTCGACGACCTCGCCGCCCAGGGCCACGATCACCTTCTCCAGGTAGATGTCGCGATCGGGGAACTCGCCGTAGCCGAGACGCTCCTTGGGGCGGACGATGTAGCAGCCGTAGAAGGGACCGACGCGGAGGCCGGTGAGCGGCCGCGTCACCTGCTCGGCAAGGCGGTCGAGTCCGTAGTCCTCGACCAGCAGCCAGAGGAAGTTCTTGTTGGTGAAGCCGTCCTTGCCCTTCTCGTAGGAGAGGCCCTGTCCGCTGAGGACCTCGTTGATGTGGGCGCGATAGGAGGAGTCGGCGTCGAGCCGCTGCTGGCACTCCGACTGCGCGCCCTGGCAGGTCGAGCAGATGTTCATCATCGAGAGCCCGGTCTCCTGGGCGAGGGCGAAGGTGCGGGCGTTGAGCGTGTCGGCCAGCTCCTGGTTGTGCTCGGCGATGACGCCGGCGCCGCAGCAGTTGGCGCGGTCGAGGGTGACCAGCTCGATCCCGAGGCGCTCGGCCACGATCGCCATCGAGCCGTGCAGCTCGCTGGTGAAGCCGCGTGAGACGCAGCCGGGCCAGTAGGCGACTTTGATCTGCTCGCTCACGGTGATGCCTCCTCGCCGGCGGTGGCGGTGGCGGCGACCTCGTGGCTCCCATCGGCCTCGATTTCGGCCAGCTCGCCCTCGTCGCCCTTGATGTACAGGTTGAATTCCTCGTGGTGCTCCTCGGCGTGCTTGTAGATCGCCTTGACCTCGTCCTGGGCGTTGCCGGGCAGCTTGTGGTGGACGCCGGGGATCAGCTTCGGCAGCGAGCGCATCTTGCCGGTTTTGATGCCGCGGATCGCGGTCGGCAGCGAGCCCAGCATTTCCTTGATTGCCCGTTTGCTCGGTTTCAGCTTGCCTTTGAGGCCGGGAGCGAATGACTCCTGCAGCAGCAGCGACTCGTCGAGCGTCCCCTTCTTCTCGATGATCTTGACGAAAGCGAGCTCGTGGCTGTGGCCGCTGTTGGGATCTTCGATCCCCTCTTCACCGGCTTTGCGGCGCAGGCGCATAATCTGGTCCATCGGCGCCACCCCCTTGGGGCAGGCGTCGATGCAGCTGAAGCAGTGGGTGCAGTCGTAGATCCCGTGCGGGTCCTCGGCCAGGTCGTGCAGGCGCTCCTTGGTCTCGGCGTCGCGGGGGTCGCCGACGAAGCGGTAGGCCTTGGCCAGCGCTGCCGGGCCGATGAAATCGGGGTCGGCTTCCATCGAGAGGCAGGAGGAGACACAGGCGCCGCACTGGATGCAGGCCATCGACTGGGTGATGTCGATCATCGATTCCGGCTCGACGATGTACTCGCGCTCGGGCGCCTCGCCGTGGGGGAGGAGCCAGGGGGTGACGCGACGGATCTTGGCCCAGTGGGTCGACTCCATGTCGGTGATCAGGTCCTTGATCACGGGCATGTTGCCCATCGGCTCGACCACGATCGTGCCGTCGCCGCTGCCGATGCCGGCCTTCTTGTCGGCCAGCTCCTGGGCCTCGCCGATCTGGGTCTTGCAGCCGAGCCCGGACTGGCCGTTGATCTTCATCCCGCAGGAGCCGCAGATCGCGGCCCGGCAGGAGCAGCGGACCGAGAGCGAGCCGTCGTCGCGGTCTTTGGCCTGGAGGATGCCGTCGAGGACGGAGAGCGAGGGGTCGAGATCGACCTTGAACTCCTCCCAGTACGGCCCTTTGCCGCTCTCTGGCTGGTAACGGCGGACTTTGAGGTTGTACTCAGCCATCTAGTAAGTCCTCTCCTGGGGCTCCCACTGGGTGATGGTCACCTCTGAGTATGAGATCTCCGGCCCGTCGTCGTCGAGCTGGAGGTCGATGTGCTTCAGCCACTCCTCGTCGTTTCTCTCCGGGAAGTCGGTGCGGTACTGGGCGCCGCGGCTCTCCTTGCGCTCGAGCGCGGCGAGGCAGGTGCACTCGGCGCTGTCGAGCATGTAGCCGAGCTCGATCGCGCCGAGGATGTCCTGGTTGAAGATGCTGCCGCGGTCGTCGATGTAGGCGGTCTTGGCCTCCTCCTTGAGGTCGCGGACCTTTTCCAGCGCCCGCTGGATGCCGGCCTCGTCGCGGAAGACCGAAACGTCCTTGTCCATCGCCGTGCCGAGGTCGAACTTGATCTCGGAGACGCGGCGGCCGGAGCCCTTCTCGCGGGCCGAGATCGCGTCGATCGTCGCCTGCTCGGCCTCGAGCACCGCCGGTGAGGGACGCGAGCCCTCGATCCGCTTGGCGCGGGCGGCCGCGTCGGCGCCGGAGCGGCGGCCGAAGATCAGCGTGTCGAGCAGGGAGTTGGCGCCGAGCCGGTTGCCGCCGTGGACGGAGACGCAGGCGGTCTCGCCGGCCGAGTAGAGGCCGGGGATGTCGGTGCGGCCGTCGACGTCGGTCTTGACCCCACCCATCGTGTAGTGGTTGCCGGGCTTGATGTGGATCGGTTCCTTGGTGATGTCGACCCCGGCGAAGTCGCGGCCGACGAGGACGATCTCGCGCAGCGCCTCGTGGACGCGCTTCTTCGGCACGACCGTGATGTCGAGGGCGACGGTGCCGTCAGGGAAGCCGCGGCCCTCGTTGATCTCGGTCTGCTCGGCGCGCGAGACGACGTCGCGGGAGGCCAGCTCCATCTTGTTCGGCGCGTAGCGCTCCATGAACCTTTCGCCCTTGGCGTTGAGCAGGTGCGCGCCCTCGCCGCGGGCGCCCTCGGTGATCAGGAAGCCCTTGCCCGCCAAGGTCGTCGGGTGGTACTGGATCATCTCCATGTCCATCAGCTTCGCCCCGACCCGGTAGGCCATCGCGATCCCGTCGCCGGTGCAGATCAAGGCGTTGGTGGTCGGCTTCCAGACCTGGCCGTTGCCGCCGCAGGCGAGGATCACCGACTTGGCGCGGAACAGCTCCATCGAGCCGTCGGCGATGTTGCGGGTGACGACGCCGCAGCACTCGCCCTGCTCGTCGATCGCCAGCGCCGTCGAGAACCACTCCTCGTAGCGCGCCACCGAGTCGGCGTGCTTCATCAGCTGCTCGTAAAGGACGTGCATGATCGCCTGGCCGGTGATGTCGGCGACGTAGTAGGTGCGGGCGGCGGAGGCGCCGCCGAAGGCACGGGTGCCGAGCTTGCCTTCCTCGTTGCGGTGGAAGGTGACGCCGAGGTGCTCGAGGTGGAGGATCTCCTCGGGCGCCTCGCGGCACATGATCTCGACCGCGTCCTGGTCGCTCAGGTAGTCGGAGCCCTTGATCGTGTCGAAGGCGTGCGACTCCCAGGAGTCACCCGGGTTGAGGGCGGCGTTGATCCCACCCTGGGCGGCGTTGGAGTGCGACCGCACGGGATGGACCTTGCTGATGATTCCGACCGAGACACCTTCCTCGGCGGCCGCCAGGGCTGCCCGCTGTCCGGCCAGACCGGCGCCGATTACGAGAACGTCATGAGTAGGCACGAGCGCGGATGCTATAGACAGGAAATCCGACGGCGCGGTCGGAATTGAACCTAGGGCCACTCTGCGTCAAGGCGGCGGATCGTCGCCTCGGCGAGGCGGATGCCGTCGCGACCGTGCCGAAGTCGACATTGGCGGAGATGTCGTCGGGTCAGTGGTGTCAGTGGTAAAGGCGGGCTGTTTGAGGTCGTTGCAGGCGCAGAGCGCGGCGGTGGGATAGCCGGCGGCAAGGGCAGGGGACGCTCGATTCGCTCCAGCTCTTCGAGCAGCCCGATCGACTGCGTGAGTTTTTCACCGCTCGCCGTCGAAGCCGAAGACGCTACCCACATACCATGGTCATATGTTCGGTGGCGGCTCGATCACCCTGTTTCATTTCCGCGGGATTCGCGTTGCCGTGGACTGGTCTTGGTTTCTCATCCTCTTTCTGCTCATCGTTTGGAACACGCAGTTCTTCGGCAACGTGCTGGAAGAGTCGAGTACGGCCACGGAACCGTTCGTACTTGCCCTGATCGCCACCTTCGGGTTCTTCGCCTCGATTGTGCTTCACGAGTTCGGCCACGCCATCGTCGCTCAGCGCAACGGGATCGGCATCTCGAGCATCCAGCTCTGGATCTTCGGCGGCATGGCGCGGATGGACCGCGAGGCCGACAGCCCGGGCACCGAGTTCAAGGTGGCGGTCGCCGGTCCGCTGGTGACGCTGGCGATCGTCGTCCTGCTGTCTGTGGCGAGCCTTGCGGCAGGGGGCGCCGACGAGCTCAGGGACGCAATGCTTCTGCGGACGAATTCGGGCACCTCGGGGGTTCTGGCGCTGATCGGCTGGCTCGCCTCTATCAACCTGCTGGTCCTCCTCTTCAACCTGCTGCCGGCTTTTCCGATGGACGGCGGCCGGATCGCACGGGCGATCGCCTGGAAGCGAAGTGGCAACCGCACCTCGGCGACCCGCTTCGCCGCCGCTCTCGGTCGCATCTTCGGTTACGTGTTCATCGCCGTCGGCCTGCTCTTGGTTGTTTCCGGCGAACTCTTCGGCGGGATCTGGCTGGGCTTCATCGGGATGATCATCAACGGCTCGGCGAAAGCGGCCTCGGCGCAGACGACGATCGCGACCCGGATCGGCGACGTCACCGTGGCCGACGTGATGGACCGCGAACCGGTCGCGATCCCCGGTGAGCTCAGTGTCGAGCAAGCGCTTGACGAGTACTTCCTGCGCTACCGCTGGCCCTGGTTCCCGGTGGTCGACGCCGCCCATCATTTCCTCGGTCTGCTTGAACGCGACAGGGCCGACGAGGTGCCCGAGGTATCGCGGGCCACCTCGCTGGTCTCCGAACTCCTCGGAAAAGACGAGAGCTCTCTTTACGTCGACGAGGACACGCCCCTCGACTCCCTGCTCAGCAACCAGAACCTGCGCCGTTTTGGCGCGCTGATGGCGGTCGACGCAGACGGCAGGCTCTCGGGCGTGATCACCGTCGAGCAGGTCGGGCGCGCCTTGCGCGACGCGACAGCTGTCAATCGCGGCTAGGCCTACGAAGCGCGGTGGCGCTCGATGATGCGGGTGAAGTCGACGCCTGTCGGGAGAGTGCCGAAGGCCTGGCCGCGGTCGCCTGAGAGGCGGGAGGCGCAGTAGGCGTCGGCAACCGCCTCGTCGCCGTAGCGGACCAGGAGTGATGCCTGCAGGGCTACGGCCATGCGCTCGACTATGCGCCGGGCCCGCGACTGCACGGTCTCGAGGTCACCTGGAATCTCATCTCGCAGCGAGGCGACGTAGGAGTCGAGCCGTGGCTCGGCGCCGGCGCCCTCGAGGACCTCGGCGAAGAAGGCGTCGACGCAGGCCGGGCTCTTGATCATCGCCCTGAGGACGTCCAGGCACTGGACGTTGCCGGAGCCCTCCCAGATCGAGTTGAGCGGGCTCTCGCGGAAGAGGCGGGGCATCCCCGACTCCTCGACGTAGCCGTTGCCGCCGAGGCACTCCAGGCACTCGACCGCGTGCGACGGCGCCTGCTTGCAGAGCCAGTACTTGAGGACCGGATTGGCGAGGCGGCGGAACTCGACCGCCTCGGAGTCGCCGGCCGCCGCCTCGTCGTAGCTGCGGGCCAGCCGCATCGCCGCGATCGTGGCGGCCTCGGACTCGACGCAGAGGTCGGCGAGGACGTTGCGCATCAGCGGCTGATCGATCAGGTCGGCGCCGAAGGCGGAGCGGTGGGCAGTGTGGTTGAGGGCCTGGACGACGCCGGCCCGGTAGCCGGTGGCGGCGCCGATCACGCAGTCGAGGCGGGTGTGGTTGACCATCTCGATGATCGTCGGGACTCCGCGCCCCTCCTCGCCGATCAGCCGCGCCCAGGCGCCGCGGAACTCGATCTCGCTGGAAGCGTTGGAACGGTTGCCGAGCTTGTCCTTCAGCCGCTGGATCTGGAAGCCGTTGCGCTCGCCGTCGGGCGTCCAGCGCGGCATCAGGAAACAGGAGATGCCGGCGTCGGTCTGGGCGAGGACGAGGAAGGCGTCGCACATCGGCGCCGAGCAAAACCACTTGTGGCCCACCAGCTCATACTCGGCCCCGGGCCCGCCGCCGTTCAACGGGGTCGCCGTCGTCGTGTTGGCGCGGACGTCGGAGCCACCCTGCTTCTCGGTCATCGCCATCCCGCAGAGAGCCCCGCGCTTGTGCTCGGTGGGGGCGGACGCCTCGTCGTAGTCGAGCGAGAGGAAGCGCGATTCCCATTCGGCGGCCAGCTCCGGCTGCTTGCGCAGGGCCGGGATCGCGGAGTAGGTCATCGAGATCGGGCAGCCGACCCCGCTCTCGGCCTGCATCAGCAACGTGAACATCGCCGCCCGGGCGACATGGGCCCCGGGCCCGGGCTCGCGCCACGGCATCGCGTGCAGCCCGTGGCCGACCCCGATTGTCATCAGCTCGTGCCAGGAAGAGTCGAACTCGACCTCGTCGATCCGGTTGCCGTAGCGATCGTGGGTGCGGAGCACCGGCTTCTTTTCGTTGGCCTCGAATCCCCAGCGGATCGTCTGCCGGGAGCCGCAGATGGCGCCCAGCTCGCGGGCGCGGTCCTCCGCCCAGTCGGCGCCCTCGCGGTGCAGCGCCTCGACCAGCGGCCGGTCGGCGTCGAAGGGGTTGTAGTCCTCCAGCGGCTGCGGCTGGTTGGTCACCTGGTGGGTCTCCCGCGAAGCCGGGCGTTCGATCGTCGCCATGCCCTCATTCTCGCAGGAGACCCAGGTGCGGGTCAGGCCGAGTCGGCCGCCGGCTCGGGGTCGGGTCTGATGACCACCGTGTCGGCGACCTCGAGGATCTCGTCGGCCGGCACCCCAACTCGCTCGGCATGTTTGCGGACCGCCTCGACTCCGCTCGCCTGGTAGATGCACACCGTGCCGAGCGTGCCGCCCGGCTCGTCGATCACGTAACTGCGAATCCAGCGGATGTCGTCGGGGAAATCGCTCGCGGCTACCTCTTTCGACCGCTCGGCGGTGGCCTGGAGCTCCTCTGGGCCCTGCCAGGCCTTTTCCCTGCGGATCACATAGGTGTTCATTGAAGTCCTTCCTGTTGTTGGATGGGTGAGACTTACAGACTGTCTGTCGGTAATATAGGCGAGAACGGTGGGGGGTGAGATGAAAAGAGCGCGGGGCCGTCCCAGCGGAGGGGCGCGGGAGGCAGTGGTCGAGGCAGCGCGGGACCTGTTCGTGGAGCGCGACTACGACCAGGTCTCGACCGAGGAGATCCTTGAGCGCTCGGGGGTGAGCCGGGGCGCGCTCTACCACCATTTCCCGGCAAAGCTCGACCTCTTCAGGGCCGTCTTCGAGGCCAGCGAGCGGCGGCTCATCGAGCTGGTCGCGGCAGAGATGTCCCCTTTGGAGAATCCCTTCGAGGCGCTTCTCGGCGGCGCCAGGGCGTACCTGCGTCAGAGCGAGACCAACGAGGAGCTCCGTCGCATCGGGTTGACCCAGAGCCGCGCCGTGCTCGGCTGGGAGGGCTGGCGCGCGGTGGCGACGGAACTGGGGATCGGGGTGATGCTTGCCGGCGTGACCGCGGCGATCGCGGCGGGCGAACTGCCGCCTCGTGATCCCGAGACAACCGCGATGGTGCTGCTCGGCGCCTTGATCGAGGCGGCGATGCTGATCGTCTTCGCCGCGGACCGGGCGGCGGCGCGCGAAAGCTCGGAAGCGGTGATCGTCGACCTGCTCGAGGGCCTGCGTCGGTAGCATCGCCGCGCTGTGGCGAAGATCCAAGTCAAGAACCCGATAGTCGAGCTCGACGGCGACGAGATGACCCGGATCATCTGGTCCTTCATCAAAGAGCAGCTGATCCTGCCCTACCTCGATCTCGAGCTGAACTACTTCGATCTTGGCATCGAGAGCCGCGACGCGACGCGAGATCAGATCACCGTCGACGCGGCCAACGCGATCAAGCGGTTCGGGGTCGGCGTCAAGTGCGCGACGATCACCCCGGACGAGGCCAGGGTCGAGGAGTTTGGCCTGCACGACATGTACCGCTCGCCGAACGGGACGATCCGCAACATCCTCGGTGGCGTGATCTTCCGCGAGCCGATCGTCATCTCGAACATCCCGCGGCTGGTGCCGGGATGGGCGAAGCCGATCGTGATCGGCCGCCACGCCTTCGGTGACCAGTACCGGGCGACGGACCTGGTCGTGCCGGGCGAGGGGACGCTTACGCTCACCTACGCGCCCAAGGATGGCTCCGA
>DATCBF010000107.1:0-2169 GCA_036512025.1 Solirubrobacterales bacterium | reverse complement strand
CGGCGCTCTTGGTGGCGATCCTGCTGGTCTGGGCGCTCTACCAGCTGAGTTGAGCTCTCAACTGAGGCTGGGACGGTTCATCTCGCGCAGGTAGTCGCGCCAGACCGACTCGATTTCCCCGATCCTGGCTTCGAAGGCGGCTTCCAGGGTTGGGGTGCTGCCGCCGGGGAGGATGCGGAGGGCGAGTTGGTCACAGGCCTCGGGGCCGCGCTCGGTCTCGAGCAGGTCGAAGATCGTGCCACCGAGGATCACCGCGTCGCGGCGCGAGGGGGGGAACGAGGGGCGGGAGCTCTCGCGCAGGCGGCGGATCACGGCGGCGCGGTAGAGGCCCACCTGGCGGGCGAAGTACTGGGCGCCGCCCTCTGCCAGCCAGGCCCAGCCCAGGTAGCGGACGAAGCGACGGGGCGTCCAGGAGGGGGGGAGGTCGGGGTTGTTGGCGCCGAGGACCAGCTGGGCATAGAGGCGCTCGGCGGTGCCGCGCAGCGCTTCGCGCGAGTCATCGCCGGCGGCGCGGCGTTCCATGTGGGGGTCGTTGAGCACGTGCAGCTCGGTCGACATCGCCCAGCCCGCCATGTAGCGGCGCCCGGCGGGGGCGGCTGACCAGCGTGCCGCCGGCAGGAAAGGGTGGGCCATCGAGAGCCAGACCGGGTTGGTGTGGATGACGACGGTGACGTCGCCCGGCACCACCTCGAGCCGGTCCTCGAGGCGCAATCGCAGGTCCTCCATGCGATCCAAGGTGCGCTCGGCAAAGGCGGCATCGCCGCTGTCATGACGCGCGGTGAAGCTCAAGGACTGAGTCTCGACCCAGGGCATCGGGCGAGGCTACCGGCGAAAGATGAAGGTCAGGCTAGGACCGGCTCGGCGTTCGAGCATGCGCCAAGGATCTCTGAGCGGGCGCGGTCGAACTCCTCGTCAGCCATCACCGGTGTGCCCTCGAAGGGCAGTTCGCGGTCGATCTCGACCCATGAGTGGCAGCCGTGGTACTCCTCGCGCACCCGCACGGTGACGGGGCGGGGAATGCGGTGGACCCTGAGCAGAAGGATGTGAAGGGGGTGGCGACGCTTCCAGTTGAGCCGCTTCTCCGCGTAGTCCGGCGTCCAGACATAGAAGGGGGAGAGGGCATCGAGGGAGCGGCGATCGTTGATCGTGAAGTGGTCGGTGACCTCGGCCCAGGCGCGAAGCCGGACGCGGTCGGGCTGGGAGATGCCGCCGTCCTGGATCAGGGCCCTCGGCGGCGGCTCCTCGTCGGGCCAGACGCCCTCCTCGAGAGCGCGCCGCAGCTCGGGGTGGTGGGACTCGCGGACCAGGTTGTTCTGCTGGTGGTCGAAGGTCGGGTAGAGGAAGAAGCGCTCGTGCTCAAGCTCGAAGTGCTTGTTCTCCTCGCGTATGCCTCCCTTGCGAAGGGTCAGGAGCTGCTCGCCCTCGGCGAGTGCGCGGACCGTTACGGCCCATTCCTTGAAAGCGATCGGCATTTGCTGTGTACCTGAAGGTTGGTGATTCCGTGTGACTGAGGTGGAGGACGCTGAGCCCTGCCTGGGCAAGCCTGTCCGCCAGAGTCGGGCATTCTAGACGAGGCGGGCCGAATCGCCAAATTATTTCTCTCTAAAGATTCCGCCGCCGCCTGGAGTCTCGATTCTGAGCACGTCGCCGGGACGTAACGCGCCTTCGGCCTTGCTCGGCAGGGGCCTTCCGTTTAGCAGGCTCAGCCCCGGCTCTCCGTCGCCGCCACCGTCGCGACCCTTGGGGGCGTGTCGGCGGCGCTCGCTGATCAGCGTGAAGCGCATCGGGGCCAGCGCTTCGATCTCGCGGACCAACCCGTCGCCGCCGCGGTGGGCTCCGTCGCCGCCACTGCCATGGCGGATCGACAGCTCGCGAATCCGGAGCGGGAATTCTGCCTCCAGGGCCTCGACCGGCGTGTTGAGGGTGTTGGACATGGCGACGTGGACGGCGCTCGGTCCGTCGGCATCGGGACATGCCCCCTGGCCGCCGCCCAGCGTCTCGTAATAGGTGAAGCCCTCGCCCGCGAGCGTCAGGTTGTTCATCGTGCCCTGGCCCTGGGCGGGGACCGGGCGGGCGCCGCCCAGGGCGGAGATCACCAGGTCGGCGACGCGGCTCGAGGTCTCGACGTTGCCGGCGACGACCGCGGCGGGCGCCTCGGCGTTCAGCAGG
>DATCBF010000106.1:0-5719 GCA_036512025.1 Solirubrobacterales bacterium | reverse complement strand
CGCTGCGCCTGGCCGCCGAGGGCGGGGTCGCGGCGATCGGCTTTCACCCCCGGGCAGCCAAGGTCGGGCACAAGGGAAGCCCCGACTACGCCCTCACCCGAGAACTGGTTGAGGCGATCGACATCCCGGTGATCGTCTCCGGCGGCCTCAAAAGCGCCGAGGCCGCCCGCGCCGCCTACGAGGAGTCCGGCGCCGACGCGGTGATGATCGCCCGCGGCTCGCTCGGCAATCCCTGGGTCTTCGAGGAACTGACTGGGCGCCGCGCGGCGCCGCCGGCGCCCGAGGAGGTCGCCGCCGAGCTGCTCTGGGTGATGGACCGCGCCGAGGAGCATCTGGGGAGCGAGCGGGCCACCCGCTACCTGCGCAAGTTCTACCCTTGGTACCTGGCTTTGCTCGATGCTCCGGAGGCGGTCGCCGACGAGTTGCAGAGGCGGGCTGACCTACCCCGCGCCCGGGAGTTGGTCCAGGCGCTCGCCACGCCTGTGGCGGTTGGCTAGAAGTTCCCTGATTGTCGGGGTTCACCCCTCGCTATAATCCCGCGACTCCGTGCCCTGGTGTGGAAGGCGAAAGCCGCCGCACTTGGGCGTTTTTGGGTCTGGGAGCTAATTCCCGGGCTCTTTCCGCAAGCAAAGCGAGGATGGACAAGTGAGTCGCCAGGCTGTCATAACCCCCGAAGGTCTCGAGAAACTGAAAGCAGAGATCGAGCTCCTCTCGACCACGAAACGCCGTGAGGTCGCGGCACGGATCAAGGAGGCGCGCGAGTTCGGCGACATCTCCGAGAACGCCGAGTACGACGACGCCAAGAACGAGCAGGCGCTGCTCGAGGGCCGCATCGCGCAACTCGAGGAAAGGCTGCGCCGCGCCACCGTGATCGACGAGAAAGCGTTGGGCACCGACGAGGTCAAGTTCGGCTCGGTCGTCCACGTCAAAGACCAGAAGACGGGCGATTCGCAGAAATTCCAGATCGTCGGCTCGACCGAGGCCAACCCGTTGGAGCACAAACTCTCCAACGAATCGCCGATCGGCAAAGCCCTGGTTGGCCGCAAGCGCAACGACGTGGTCACGGTCGAGGTCCCGCGCGGGCCGAAGAAGAAATTCAAAATCACCAAGATCGAGACCGCTTAGTCGTCCAATAGGCTCGCGCCAATGAGCGAGCCTGAGATCTCAGATGTCCTGGCCGACCGCCGGGACAAGCTGGAGCGCCTGCGCAAGGCGGGGATAGACCCCTTCCCGCGCGAGTTCTCCGAGCGCGAGGACATCGCCGAGGTGCGGGCCGCGCATGAGGGGCTGGCGCCGGGGGTCGAGACCGAGTCGCGCCACCGTGTCGCCGGCCGGCTCGTCAGCCGTCGCGGCCACGGCAAGGCCTGCTTCCTCGACCTCCGCGACGGCAGTGGCCAGATCCAGCTGCACGCCCGCGAGGACCTGCTCGGCGCCGAGGCATACGAGCTGCTCGTCAACCTCGACCTCGGCGACATCGTCGGGGTCGAGGGCACGGCGCTGGCAACCCGCCGCGGTGGCGAGCTCTCGCTGGCGCTCGACCGCTGGCGCCTGCTGGCCAAGAGCCTGCGCCCTCCGCCCGACAAGTTCCACGGCCTCGAGGACACCGAGACCCGCTACCGCCGCCGCGAGCTGGACCTGATCGCCAACGAGGAGAGCCGGCGCATCTTCGCTCTCCGCGCCCGCACCGTGACAGAGGTCCGTCGCTGGCTTGACGAGCACGGCTTCGTCGAGGTCGAGACGCCGGTCCTGCAGCCGCTGTACGGAGGCGCCCTGGCCCGCCCCTTCACCACCCACCACAACGCGCTCGATCGTGACCTCTACCTGCGGATCGCCACCGAGCTGTATCTCAAGCGGCTCGTCGTCGGCGGCATCGACCGGGTCTACGAGCTTGGCAAGGACTTCCGCAACGAGGGCGTCTCCCACAAGCACAACCCCGAGTTCACGATGCTCGAGTGGTACGAGGCCTACGCTGATTACAAGAAGACCGCGCACGACATCGAGCTGCTGGTCTCCGAGACAGTGGAGCGGGTGCTGGGCACGACCAAGGTCGTTCGCGGCGAGGAGACGATCGATTTTGCCCCGCCCTGGAAGCGGATCACCCTGCGTGAGGCGATCAAAGAGCGGGCCAGGATCGACATCGCCGAGCACCCGACCCGCGAGGCTCTGGCGGCGGCGATGGGCAGTGAAGCCGGCCCGGCCGAGGGTTGGGGCAAGCTGGTCGACGGCCTGCTCTCGAAGTCGGTCGAGCCGGAGCTGATCCAGCCCACCTTCATCCTCGATTACCCGCTCGAGCTGTCGCCCTTCGCCAAGGCTCATCCGACCGAGGAGGGGCTGGTCGAGCGCTGGGAGGCCTTCGTCGGCGGGGTCGAGATCGCTAACTCGTTCAGTGAGCTCAACGACCCCGACGAGCAGCGCCGCCGCTTTGAGCAGCAGGCGGCCGAGATAGAGCGTGGCGACGAAGAGGCTCAGCCCTACGACGAGGCCTTTGTCGAAGCGCTCGAACAGGGGATGCCGCCGACCGGCGGCGTCGGCCTCGGGATCGACCGCCTGGTGATGATGCTGACCGGCGCGAAGTCGCTGCGCGAGGTGGTGCTGTTCCCGGCGATGCGGACCTGAGGACCTGAGCGTTCCGGTGTTCCTATCCGTAAATAGGCCGGAAAAGGAACAGCGGAACGGGTTCAGCCGCTCTTTGGAGCGGTGACCGCCTCCTCGAGGCGTTCGGTGTAGCCGTCGAGCAGCTTCGCGGTGATGCCGGAGGCTTCGGCCTTGAGCTCGGCGTCGGCGTATGGCCCGCGTGGCCCGGCGACCATCGCGATCCGGCCCGAGCGCTTGCTGCCGTCGCCGGTCAGGACCAGCGAGCCTTCGAGCCCGCCCGGAAGATTGCCGGTCAGAACCCGCTCGGGCCGGAAGGGCAGTTTCGCTTCGGCGTGGGTGGCGGCGAACTTCAGCGGCGGTTCAAGCTTGAGCTTGCGGTCGGCCGCGTAGGCTCGGTAGAAGGCCTCGACCGCGTACTTGCTTGAGCGAATGCGGATGACGCGGCGCAGGCCGAAGGCAAAGAGCAAGAGGAGCAGCATCGCCTCGATCACGTACATCCCGGTCTTCGCCGAGTCGTTGGCCTGGACGAGGACGTTGATCGTCAAGGCTGAGGCAAAGAGGTTGATGACCAGCCAGATCACGACCGCTCGCCCGAGCGCCGAGAGATAGGTCGACGGCGCCTGCAGGAGGTCGCTGCCGAAGGCGTCGGCGGCGCTGCCAACCGACGACGGCGATGGCACCTTGGCCTTTGCCAGCGCCGCCTCCATGCGGGGGTCGTCGGCGCCCACTTCTTTTGCCGAGTCGGTCGCGGCGTCACCGCTTTCG
Organism: Solirubrobacterales bacterium; assembly: GCA_036512025.1. Classification (GTDB taxonomy): domain Bacteria; phylum Actinomycetota; class Thermoleophilia; order Solirubrobacterales; family 70-9; genus DATCBF01. Next base: position 2,359 of record DATCBF010000106.1, on the reverse strand, counting down.
ACCTCCTCCATGCACTCCTTGCGGATCGCGCCCGCCAGGTGGCCGCCGTCATCCCAGACCGACTCCAGGCGGCTGGCATCGGTGAGCCTGCTGCTGTGGCCGACGCAGAGGATGCCGTTGGCCAGCTCGAAGCCGAAGTCGTCGTCGCTGCGCGCCAGCCAGTCGAGCAGCGACGGCGAGAAGAGCTGCTTCAGCCAGCTTTTGCTGGCGCCTTTATAGGCGCAGGCGTTGTAGCTGTCGAGGGCCTTGTCTTCGCCGAGGTCGACGCCCTCCGTCTCGTTGCTGCCGGCGAAGGGGCTGAACTGGCTCGACGGTCCGGAGAAGCCGAGATAGGGGATGAAGCCGATGCTCTCGGGAAGCTCGGTGACGATGAAGGTGAAGTGGCGCGTCTCGGAGTGGGTGTGATTGTCGGCGTCGGTGGTGGTGTGGACGTAGGAGTAGCGAGCGAGGGTCGCGTCGAGGTCGCCTGGGAGTTTGCCGACGGCCGCATCCTCGACCGTGCCGCCTGTGCCCAACGTGCCTCCCTGGCTCGGCAGCGAGGCCGTGGTCGAGTACTTGAGACCGTGAAGCTGGGCGAACTTCTCCAGCGGGTCGCTTGACTGAGCCTCTGTCATCGCGGCGATCCTAGTCGGCAAGGCCGCTTCTGCCGCCAAATCTTGCCCGGAATCGGCTGAAATCCCGCTGTTAGCGGATATTTGGGGCCGAAGGCCGGGTGGGCGCTCTCGGTATCGTTTAATGAACACATGGGCGCCTTCCGATAACCGACGGGTGTCTGCCGCTACTTACTCAGGCGATCTGAGTTTGTCTAACTAGGGATAGATCTTTGTTCGAGCGATTCACAGAGCGAGCCCGCCAGGTTGTTGTCCTAGCCCAGGAAGAGGCGCGCACGCTCAAGCACAACTACATCGGCACCGAGCACATCCTGCTGGGATTGCTGCGCGAGGAGGAGGGCCTGGCGGCCCGCGTCCTCGAGTCCCTCGACATCACCGTCGAACGCGTCCGCTCGCAGGTGGTGCGGATCGTCGGTTCCGGTGAGGAAGTCACCTCCGGCCAGATTCCGTTCACGCCGCGGGCCAAGAAGGTGCTTGAGCTGGCCCTGCGCGAGGCGCTCTCTCTGGGCCACAACTACATCGGCACCGAGCACATCCTCCTCGGCCTCGTGCGCGAGAACGAGGGCGTCGCCGCCCGCATCCTGCTCGACTTCGACGCCGACTCCGACAAGATCCGCAACGAGGTGATCCGGATGCTGTCCGGTCCCGGCGGCAGGCGTCAGGGCTCCGGCGGCGGTGGTGGCCAGGGCGAGGGCAAGAAGTCTTCGAAGCTGCTCGACCAGTTCGGTCGCAACCTGACCAAGCTCGCCGAGGAGGGCAAGCTCGATCCCGTGATCGGTCGTGAGACCGAGATCGAGCGGATCATGCAGATCCTCTCCCGCCGGACCAAGAACAACCCGGTGCTGCTCGGTGAGCCCGGTGTCGGCAAGACCGCCGTGGTCGAGGGCCTCGCCGCCCGCATCAACAAAGGCGAGGTGCCGGAGTTGCTCAAGAACAAACAGATCTACACGCTCGACCTGGCGGCGCTGGTCGCCGGCTCGAAGTACCGCGGCGAGTTCGAGGAGCGGCTGAAGAAGGTGATGAAAGAGATCACCCAGCGCGGCGACATCATCCTCTTCATCGACGAGCTCCACAACCTGGTCGGCGCCGGCGCCGCCGAGGGCGCGATCGACGCCGCTTCGATCCTGAAGCCGGCCCTGGCTCGCGGCGAGCTGCAGACGATCGGCGCGACCACGCTCGACGAGTACCGCAAGTATTTGGAGCGCGACTCGGCGCTGGAGCGCCGCTTCGCCCAGATCCGGGTCGATCAGCCCTCCGTCGAGGACACCGTGAAGATCCTCGAAGGCCTGCGGGAGCGCTACGAGCAGCACCACCGCGTCAACATCACCGACGAAGCGCTGGAAGCCGCCGCCGAACTTGCCGACCGCTACATCTCCGACCGCTTCCTGCCCGACAAGGCAATCGATCTGATCGACGAGGCCGCCTCGCGACTGCGGATCAAGTCGATGAGCGCGCCCCCCGTCTACCGCGACCTCGAGGAGGAAATCGAGACGACGCGGCGCGACAAGGAGGCCGCGATCGAGGCCCAGGAGTTCGAAAAGGCCGCCAACCTGCGCGACACCGAGCGCCAGCTGACGACGAAAAAGCGCCAGCTCGAAGACGAGTGGGCCGAGGGCGAGAACGGCGAGCGCCCGGTCGTCGGCGAGGAGGAGATCGCCGACATCGTCTCGATGTGGACCGGGATCCCGGTCTTCAAGCTGACCGAGGCCGAGACCAAGAAACTGATCCGCATGGAGGAGGAGTTGCAC
>DATCBF010000105.1:0-9257 GCA_036512025.1 Solirubrobacterales bacterium | reverse complement strand
GGCCGCGAGCCACTCCAGCAATGCGGACAGCGCTTCCCGGATCCTCTCCGGCCAGGGCCCCGGCCGTCGAAAGCCGTCGATCGTGTGAGAGAAGAGATCCTCGACGAGGATTTGGTGGGCGACAAGGAAGCAGTCTTCTTTGTCCTCGAAAAGTTCGTAGAAGCTGGAGCGGCCGACACCCGAGGCCTCCAGCACGTTGGCGACAGAGGTCGATTCGTAGCCCCTGACGGCGACCACCCGGACCATGCCGGCGATCAGGCGCTCGCGCTGGGAGCGGACGATCGTCTCGCGCGAGAGACCGTGACGACCGCGTGGCAGCCGCCAAGGTCGCCCATATTCCTGACTTTCGTGGTCGGTCACGCGATCCTTGAACATGAGCTCGGGGCTCAGCGCGCCTGACGCGCCTGCTCCAGTGCCTCTGCCCGGCCGACGAATGGCGTCAAGGCGATGTAGACCAGATCGGGCAGCAGGCCGTGAAGCCGATCCGTCCCTTCCTCGGTCATGCGCCGGGCAATCAGCACCTGGGCCGTGCCGACGGCCACCAGGGCGGCATCTGTCGACTCCAGACTCGCCTTGCCGGGATCCGCTCCGCTCGGGAGGGCGTCGAGGAGGGGCTGCCAGCAGCGGCCGACCAGCGTCGGATCGACCGCGATCGCTTCAACCAGGGCCAGGTTGGCAAAAGCGGGCTTGGACACGAGTAGATCGAGGAATACCGAGATTCCCCCGCAGACCTCGTCGCTCCAGGTTCCCTCGCCGGAGCGAACCAGGCCGACGATCTTGGCGAGTTCGCCGGCAAAGGAGTTGACGGCGGCCTCGAAGCACTCCCGTTTGTTGGCGAAGAGCTTGTAGAAGGTTCGCCGGGAGACGCCGGCCGCCGCGACTATGTCGCTGATCGTCGTGGCGGCGAAGGTTTTCTCGCTGCAGCAATCGGCCATCGCCTCCAGGAGCCTTTGTCGCTGGGAGACGAAGACGATGTCATGCGGAACCGTCTCGGCAAGGACCCCGCGTTCCGCGCCTATAGAACCATAAGTGTTCTTCACTAAAGTCGATTGTGTCACGTCGGCTGCCGAAGCGTTCGAACTCCTTAATGAAGGGGCAATCGCCGCAGAACTGGGGATTGTGTACTGTCCTTTTCGTAGAAGAATTGCACCGTTCAATAAGGAAATTGACGTGTTCAAAGTGGCGAGGCGAGTTACAAGGTTGAACTCGACTTGAGCGGGGAAGGGGCAGCGAAAGGGCGATTGAGACCAACGCGACTACCGCGAGGCCCGCACGCTCTCGATCCCGGGCTGGTGGCCGCCGACCAGCGGGAGCGACTCCTTGCCGCGGTCCCGGTGGTTGTCGCGGAATACGGGTTCAGCGCCACCACGGTGGCCCATATCGTCGGCGCGGCCGGGGTCGGCCGCGCCACCTTCTACGAGCAGTTCACCGACAAACTCGAATGCTTCGAAGTCGCCTACGAGCGTGCTCAGGATCGTCTCCTGGGGGCGCTCACTTTTCCGTGTTATGTCAAAAGCAGCCTCGGCGAGCGAATCGAAGGAGCGCTCTCGGCCGCTCTCGAGCTCCTCGCCCGCGAGCCCGATCTGGCGGTTTTGGTTGCCGTCGAGGGGCCGGGCGCGGGTCCCGGCCCGGCCAAACGCCATCTGCAGGGGATGCGGCGCTACGGCGCCCTGCTGCCGCTCGGGGTGCTGGGTGTCCCCGGCGCCAAGAGGCCGCCGGCCGCGACGGAGGTGATGATCGCCGGTGGGATCGTTACCGCCATCGCCCAGCGGGTCCTCGCCGGCGAAGTGGAGAGGTTGCCCTCGCTCGCGCCGAGCCTCGCCGAATACGCCCTCAGCTTTTACGGGTAAAACGCCCGCACGACCCGCCTACGCCCGCAACCGATAGCCCTTCGAGAACAGGCGCAGGTTGAAGAGGGAGAGGGCGACGGTGGCCCCGGTCAGGGCCAGCAGCGAGAGCGGGATGCTGACTTCCGAGTAGCCGACGAAGCCGTAGCGGACGAGAGAGATCATGTAGTAGACGGGGTCGAACTTAGTCAGGGTCTGGAAGGGCTGCGGCAGCAGGGCCGCCGAGTAGAAGACGCCGCCGAGGAAGATCAGCGGCGTCAGGATGAAGGTCTGGGCGATGGCGACGTCGTCGAACTGCTCCGCCCGGACTCCGATCAGGACGCCGAGCTGAGAGAAGAAGAAGCCGACCAGGAGCAGCGAGGGCAGGAGGACGAGGACGTGGTCGACGGGAAGTTCGACCAGCACCGAGGCGACGATAAAGGTCAGTGCCGCCACGATCAGGCCGCGCATGAAGCCGCCGAGCGAGAAGGCGAGCAGCAGCTCCAACGGCGAGGCGGGCGAGGAGAGCTGATCGTGGATCGCCCCCTGGAACTTCTGCTGCAGGATCGAGGAGGAGTTGTTGGCGAAGGAGTTGGTCGCCCAGGCCATCATGATCAGGCCGGGGATGACAAAGACGATGTATTCGATTCCGTGCAGCGTCTTGATCCGCGAGCCGAGGGCGGCGCCGAAGACGGAGATGTAGAGGAACGTTTCCAGCAGCGGCGCCCCGAGTGTCTGCTTCTTGATCTTCATGAAGCGGCTGACCTCGCGCCGCCAGAGGGTCATGAAGCGGATCTGGGCGGCGCTCACTAAAGGACCTCGACCCGTGAGCGCGACAGCTCTTTGCGGCCGACCAGTTCGAGGTAGGCGTCCTCGAGGTTGGCGACGCCGTAGCGCCCGGCCAGGCTCTCGCTGGTCCCCTGGGCCGCGATCTGGCCGTCGGCGATGAAGGCGATCTTGTCGCAGAGCTGCTCGGCCTCCTCCAGGTAATGGGTGGTGAGCAGGATCGTCGTCCCCTCCTGGTTGATCCGCTGCACGTACTGCCACAGCTCCAGTCGCAGCTCGATGTCGACGCCGGCTGTCGGCTCGTCGAGGATCAGCAACCGCGGCCGGTGCATCAAGGCCCGGGCCAGGATCACCCGCCGCTTCATCCCGCCGGAGAGGGTGCGGGTGCGTTCGTCGCGCTTGGCGGTCAGCGAGAACGCCTCCAGCAGCTCCTTGGTCCGCTCGCGGCGCTCGCGCTTTGGCATCCCAAAGTAGCCGGCGTGGAAATCGAGCGTCTCCTCGACCGTGAGGAACCAGTCGAGGTTGATCTCCTGCGGCGCCAGCCCCACCGCCTGGCGCGCCTTGGCGTAGTCGCCGATCGCGTCGTGGCCGAAGATCTCGATCGCCCCCGAGGTTGGCTGGGCGAGGCCCGTCGTGCAGTGGATCAGGGTCGACTTGCCGGCGCCGTTGGGCCCGAGCAGGCCGAAGAACTCGCCGGGCTTGATCTCGATCGAGACCCCTCGCAGCGCCTCGACGCCGGTCGGGTAGCGCTTGACCAGGTTCTCGATCCGCAGTGCCTTCTCGCTCACGCCCCCCAATCTAGGGAGGACGGCCCGCCGGCGGCGTCAGGCGACGAATACGCCTCCCGGCCTATGCGCTCGCGGGGGGACCGGCGTGTCCCGCGACATGGGAGACCGGAAGGTCGGTCAGGCGCCGCAGGCGGTCGGGCAGGCTGAGCCGGAACCAGTGGGCGATGCCGCGTGGCACAGTCGAGACGATCACCTCGTCATAGCGGCCGGTATGGAGGGCATCGCCGACGGCGGAGACGGGATCGGGGTCGCCGACGATCGTCCGCTCCAGCTCGAGGCCGGAGCCCCGCATCCGCCGGGCGCCGGCTTGGGCCCGGGTCACGGCGCCGGGTCCGCCTGCCTTCATGTTCGCTGCCCAGGCGAAGCCATACGGCACTGCCGGGACCAGCAGTGTGAAGCGGACCGGGGAAAGCGCGGAGCGCCGGCGCAGGGCCTCGATCAGCTCCGGCGAGTCCGCGGTCCGGTTCGCCACGACGATGATGCTCGGGTTGGAGGACATCTGAGCTCCTCTCGGGGGGTGGGACTTTCAGACTGCACCCCGCCGGTAACCGCGAGCTAAGCGCACGATCAGAGTTCTCTGAAGCCCCGCCTACTGCCCGCCGGCGCTTAGCCTCGCTCAGCTCGGGGTGGCGGATCCAGCTGCCGCCGCGCCATCTCCCAGCGCCACGTGGGCGCGGCTGTCGCTGCCGCGGATCAGCAGCAGCGTCGCCAGCAGGCCCAGCGCGGCGAAGCCGGCGCCGACCAGGAAGGCGGACTGGAAGCCTTCGGTCAGCACGGCTGGGTCGTGGGAGGTGCCGGTGACCGAGATCGAGACCGCCGAGAGGATCGCCAGGCCGAGGGCGCCGCCGACCTGCTGGGCGGTGTTGATCAACCCGCTGGCCAGGCCCTGCTCGCGATCCGGCACGCCGGAGACAGCGGCGATCGTCACCGGCACGAAGGAGAACCCGAGGCCGACCGCCGCCAGTAGCGAGGGGCCGAGGATGTCGCCGAAGAAGCTGCCGTGGACGGAGATCTGGGAGAACCAGAGCAGGCCGACGCCGATCAGCGCCATGCCGGTGGCTAGCACCGGCTTGAAGCCGACCCGGGTCACGAGCGCGGAGGCGATGCCGGCCGAGAGGATGATCGAGACCGCCAGCGGCAGGTAAGAGAGCCCCGCTCTGATCGGGCTGTAGCCGAGCACCTGCTGCATGTAGAGCGAGATGAAGAAGAACATCGAAAAGAGCGAGGCGCCGACGAGGAGGCCGACCACGTCGGCGCCGGTCACGGTGCGGATGCTGAAGATCGAGAACGGCACCAGCGGCGCCTTCGAGCGGCTCTCGATCACGACGAAGGCCGTCAGCAGCGCCACCGCGATCGCCAGCAGGGCGATGGTCCGGGTCGATCCCCAGCCGGCATTGTTGGCGTCGACCAGGGCGTAGACAAGGGTCGAGAGCCCGCCGGTGATGGTGACGGCGCCGGCGACGTCGAAGGTGCGGCTCTCGGCTTCGGCGTGGCTCTCGGCGATCAGGGTCGGGGCGATCGCAGCGGCGATCAGGCCGATCGGGACGTTGACCCAGAGCACCCATTCCCAGCCGAGGCCTTCGGTGAGGACTCCGCCGAGCAGCACTCCCGCGGCGCCGCCGCTGCCGGCGACCGCGCCCCAGATGCCGAGGGCTTTGTTGCGCTCGGCGCCGTCGCGAAAGGTGGTGGCGACGATCGAGAGCGCCGCGGGAGAGAGGGTGGCGGCGCCGAGGCCCTGCACCGCGCGGGCCGCTATCAGCTGTCCGGCGTTGGTCGCCAGGCCACCCGCCAGCGAGGCGAGGGCGAAGATGATCAAGCCGGCGATGAAGACGCGCCGGCGGCCGAGCAGGTCGGCCATGCGCCCGCCCAGCAGCAGGAAGCCGCCGAAGGTCAGCACGTAGGCGTTGACGACCCAGGGCAGGTTGCTCTCGGTGAAGTGCAGCGCGGTGCCGATCGTCGGCAGGGCGACGTTGACGATCGAGGCATCGAGGACGACGACGAACTGGGCGACGCAGAGCAGGATCAGGGCGATCCAGCGCTTGTCGCGGGTATCTGTGGCGATGGCGCTCATAACTCGCGCTCGTAGTACAGCATCTGCGGCCCGTCGGCTCCGCCTTCGAGGTTGGTGAAGCCGCAGCTCTCATAAAGCGCTCGCGCCGCTGTGTCGGTTTCACCGGTGCCGAGCTCGATGCGGGTTGCCCCGGCCTCGCGGGCGGCGTCCATCGTCGCCTCCAGCAGCGCCCGGCCCAGCCCCCGCCCCCGCAGCGGCGGCGCGACATAGAGCTCCTCGATGTAGGCGTCGAGCGCGCCGCTCCATATAGAGAGCCGGAAGCGGAACAACGCGATCCCGTCCGGTGCTGCGCCGCCGAGCAATACCGTCATCTCCCCGTCGGCCAGCATCTGCCGCGCTCGCTCGGCCAGCAGCCCGACTCCCGGCGACGGGTCGGAGAACTCGATGTTGAAGTCGTGCAGCAGCCGGGCGACATCGGCGGCATCGTCGGGGGCGGCGCGACGGACCGAGGTGTCGAGCGGCTCTGGATCTGACGCGGCGATCCCTCGATTCTCCCAACTCCGGCTCGCCGCCCTGCCTGGGAGAATCCCGACCTCGATGGCCACGGCCGCGCCTTCTTCGACGCCGGCTTCCCGGCCCTCTCGCCGCCATCTCGGGATGGTGGTGCTGGCCCTGGGCGCGCTCGGCGTCGTCTTCGGCGACATCGGCACCAGCCCGCTCTACGCGTTGCAGACCGTCTTCTCCTCCGACCACCAGGCGGTGAAGCCGACCGAAGCCGATGTCTTCGGGGTGATCTCGCTCGTCTTCTGGTCGATCACGCTGATCGTCTCGATCGAGTTCGTGCTCTTCATCATGCGCGCCGACAACGACGGCGAGGGCGGGATCCTGGCCTTGATCGCGCTGATCGAGGGCATTGCGCTGCGGCGCAAAAGAGTGAAGGCGCTGCTGATCGCGCTCGGCATGTTCGGGGTCGCCCTCTTCTACGGCGACGGGATCATCACCCCGGCGATCTCGGTCCTCTCCGCCGTGGAGGGGGTGAAGGTGGCGGTGCCGAGCCTGGAGTCGCTGGTGCTGCCGATCACGATCGCGGTTCTCACCGGCCTCTTCGCGATCCAGCGCTTCGGCACCCATGTGATCGGCCGCGTCTTCGGCCCGGTGATGGTGGTCTGGTTCGCGGTGATCGCCGCCGCCGGGCTGGGGCGGGTGGCCGCCCACCCGGCGATCCTGAAGGCGCTCTCGCCGACCTATGGCATCGAGTTCTTCGGCAATCACCCCGGCATCGCCTTCATCTCACTCGGCGCGATCGTCCTCACCATCACCGGCGCCGAGGCGCTCTACGCCGACATGGGCCACTTCGGCCGCGCCCCGATTAGCCGCGCCTGGTTCTTCGTCGTCTTCCCGGCCCTGACCCTCAACTACATGGGCCAGGGCTCGCTGATCCTCAATACCCCGAGCGCGATCGACAACCCCTTCTTCCTCCTGATCCCGCACTGGGGCCGGATCCCGATGGTGGTGCTGGCGACGGTGGCGACGGTGATCGCCTCGCAGTCGGTCATCTCCGGCGCCTTCTCGGTCACCCGCCAGGCGGTCCAGCTCGGCTTCCTGCCGCGGCTGACGATTCGCCACACCTCGGCGCAGGAGATCGGCCAGGTCTACGTGCCGGCGATCAACTGGGCGCTGCTGGCCGCGGTGGTGGCGCTGGTGCTCGGCTTCGAGTCCTCGACCCGGCTCGCCTCCGCCTACGGGATCGCCGTCACAGGCACGATCACGGTCGACACCCTGCTCTTCCTCGTTGTCGCCCGCTCGCTCTGGCGCAAACCGGGCTGGCTGGTGGGGCTCGGCGCCGCCGTCTTCTTCACCGTCGACCTCGCCTTCCTCGGCGCCAACCTGACCAAGGCCGCCCACGGCGGTTGGTTCCCGCTCTCGGTCGGGGTCGCGATGTTCACCATCCTCAGCACCTGGAAGCGCGGCAGCGAAAAGGTCCAGGCCGCGCGGGTCGAGGAGGAGGGGACGCTGCGCTCCTTCGTCGAGGAGCTGCGCTCGATGGACCCTCCGGTGGCCCGCGTTCCCGGCACCGCCGTCTATCTCAACGCCCGCCGCGAAACGACGCCGCTGGCGCTGCGGGCCGGGGTCGAGCACAGTCGCGCCGTGCACGAGGCGGTCGTGATCATCTCGATCGAGACGACCAAAGCGCCCTACGTCGAGGAGTCCGAGCGGCTGGTCGTCGACAGCCTCGGCTACGAGGACGACGGCATCAGCCACCTGACCGCGCGCTTCGGCTTCCAGGACTCGCCCAACGTCCCTCGCTTGCTGGAGCTGGCCGAGGAAACCGGGCTCGAGTGCGAGATCGACGTCGCCGGCGCCGTCTACTTCCTCTCCCAGATCTCGATCACGCCGACCTCCGCCCCGGGCATGGCCGGCTGGCGCAAGCGCCTCTTCGTGGCGATGGCGCGCAACGCGGCCAGCCCGGTCGACTACTTCCAGCTCCCGGGCGAGCGCACCGTCACCCTCGGCTCCCAGATCGAGCTGTAGGCGGCGCGGTTAGCCGCCTGCCACCGGTGCGATCGGCGCGCAGACCGGCTTCACGGCAGCGGTCGGGTCGAGCGCGTTCAGCACGTCGCGGTCGGCGATGTGGTCGTAGGGCATCGAGAGGTGATCGCCGAGGTCGAGCGGGCACTGGCTCTGGAGCGTGATGTTGGTGACGCCAGGGCCAGAGAGGAAGGCTGAGGTATATGGGGTGACCACCTCGTCGTAGCGCGACTCGATCACGGTGTAGTCGACCCCGGGCGCCGTCTCGGCGCCGGCGTTGAGGTCGGTGATGAAGGCCGAGCCGGCGCTCTGCTCTTCGCAGGCGGGACAGAGGCTGCCGGTGAAAGCGCCGGCGCCCGGGAGCTGCTGGGAGAGGGTGAAGATGCCGTTCAGGGTGGTGCCGTGGTTGGAGGGCGCAAGGCCGACCAGAGCGTGGACTTTGGCCGCCCCACCCAGGCGCTTTATGTAATAGCGCGGCATCATCCCGCCCTGGGAATGGCCGACCAGGTCGACCTTGCCGGCGCCGGTGGCGGCAAGCACGCGGTCGACGAAGCTCGACAGCTGCGCGGCGGATTCGGCGATATCGCCGACCGCGTAGACGCCGGCCGCTTCACTGCCCGCATAGGCGCCGTAGTTGAGGGCGAAGACGCAGTAGCCCTTGTCGGCCAGCAACGGTGAGAGTGCCTGCCAGCTGTCGGACATGTCGGCGAAGGTGCCGTGGACGAGGACCACCGGGCGCGGGTGGGCGGCGCTGGGCCGGCAGGAGAAGTCATTGGCGCCGGGCGGGCTCGCGGTCGGGCTGGCGTGGGAGTAGCCGAGCACGCCGTTGTAGATGACCGGCAGCTGCTGGGCGCTCGCCGCGGCGGTGGCCGCGGCCAGGGTCAGGGCGGAGATTGCGAAGAGGACAGCGATATTGCGGCGCAAGGTCAGCTCCTCTCGGTGGCTACTTAAAAATGAGTATATCGAGGCCGCTTGCCGCTTGCCGAGAGAAGTGAAGGCATCGCGGCCAGGCGAGAATGGCCGGCGATGCCTCCCGAGACACACGAGCCGGCGCCCGATCGAGTTCGCTCCGCATGCGCCTGGGTCGCCACTCGCGCGCGTTCGGTGCGAATCGAGGAGGGATCGATCGAGTCCTACGCTCGCGCTCTGGGGGAGGGCGGAGAGCCGGCCGACGCCGACGCGCCGATGTATGTGGGCGCAGACCGAGAGGCGCGGGCCGCGTTCGCGATCTGCCTCAACGCGATCAACTTCGGCTCGGGTTGGTGGCCGACGATCCGCAAGCGGCCGGGCCTCAGCGGCTACTCGACGATCGCCGCC
>DATCBF010000104.1:0-9250 GCA_036512025.1 Solirubrobacterales bacterium | reverse complement strand
ACTCGCCCTCACCGTCGCGAGCCCGGGCCAGCCCTCGCGACTCCAGGGTCCTCTGCGCCGCTGCCGCGACCGCGTGGCCGCCGCTGACCAGGCGCACGTCGCGGCCGAGAATGCGCTGCAACATCGGCGCGACCAGGGGGTAATGGGTGCAGCCGAGGATCAGGGTGTCCACCTCGGCCTGCCTCAGGGGCGCGCAGTAGGCGCGGGCCATCGCCAGCACGTTCTCGTCGAAGGGCGAGCCGTCCTGGATGAAGGGCGCCAGGTCCGGGGCCTCGACTTCGGTCACCTCGAGGGCGCGGCCCTGGCCCTCCAGAGCACGGCGGTAGGCGCCGCTCTCAACCGTGTTCGGGGTCGCCAGCACACCGACCCGGCCGCTGTCGGTGATCGCGGCGGCGATCTCAGCCTGTGGAGCGACCACCGGCACCACCTCCACCCCACGCCTACCGGCGACCTCGCGGGCGACGTCCTCCCCGATCGACGTCGCCGTGTTGCAAGCGATCACCAACAGCTTCGCGCCGCGATCGAGGAGAAGATCGGCGATCCGCCCGATTCGTTCCCGCAGCCGGTCGGGGTCGCGGGTGCCGTAAGGGAACATCGCCGTGTCGCCGAGGTAAACGAAGTCCTCCTCCGGCAGGGAGACAAGACACTCGTGCAGGACGGTGAGCCCGCCGACGCCCGAGTCGAACATGGCGATCGGAAGCGAGGCGTCGAGCTGGGGCGTGTCCGGGGACAGGGGCGTCAGGGTTTGACGACCATGAAGAAGATCGTGATGACGACAATCAGCCCGGCGAGCGACCCGACTTTGCCGATCCTCTGGGAGACGGCGAGGAACTCGTCGCTGAGCGTGTCGCCAGACTCGAGATCGCGCTCGGCCAACGCTTTTGCCTTTCGCACCTGCGGCTGGAAGAAGCCGTGCTGGAGGCCGAAGAGGACAAGGATCGCGAGGAAGCCGACGCCGATGAAGGAGTCGCTTCCCTTCCAGGGGCCTTCGGCCAAGAGGTAGATCCCGGCCAGAAGCAAGACGATCATGCCCGGGTTGACCAGGTAGCGATCGGTTTTCTGCACTCCAGCGAGGATCGCCGGCGTCGCCGACGGGTACTGCGGCACGACCGAGAAGAAAAGCGCGTAGCCGAAGGTCGGGCCGAAGGCGAGAACAACGGCCAGGATGTGGATGAAGAGGCCGAGCCCGTAGTCGGTGATCGTCGCCAGCATCCGGCGAAACATACCTGGGGGCGCGGACTCAGGCCTCTGCGCGCAACAGCAACGCCGCCCAATCGCCATCGTGGCGACGGTCGCGCTCGACGAGGCCGCCCAGGGCGAAAGCGGCGGCGATGTCGTCGAGCTCGGTTGGGAGCAGGCCTGAGCAGACGAGGGTGGTGGGACCCCCGTCCGCTAGCTGGGCAGCGACAATGCCCAGGACTGGGGCGGTCAGGTTGGCTACCGTCGTGGCGGCCAGTGGAGGAAGGCCCTCGCGAAGGTTGACGTTCGCCAGCTCGACCTTGACGCCGTTGATCTCGGCGTTCGCCGCCGCGGCCTCGATCGCCGGCGCCTCGTGGTCGTAGGCGCTGACCGGGCTCCAGCCCAGCTTTGCTGCGGCGATCGCCAGGACGCCCGAGCCGGTGCCGAGATCGGTGAGCGGGCCGCCCGCCTCCCCCGCCTCGGCCAACTCGGAGAGCAGCCCGAGGCAGAGGCGGGTGGTCGGGTGGGCGCCGGTGCCGAAGGCGCGGCCGGGGTCGACGACGATGTCGATCGCGCCCTCGCGCGGCTGCTCCCAAGAAGGCCGCAGCCAGAGCCGGCCGCCGACCAGCAGCGGTTTGTGAAAGTCCTGCCAGCGGTCGGCCCAGTCGTCGGGGATCTCGGTCGAGACAACCTCGACCAGGCCGTCGCCCGCCGCCGCCTCGACCTCGCCCAGCTCGGGCAGCTCTCCCTCGCCACCGTAGATCGCGTACTCGACGTAGCCAGGGCCGCGCTCCTCCTCGACCCCGTTGGGGGCCAACACGGTCAGCTCGGCGAGCACGATCTCCGCCAGCTCGGGCGAGCACCTTACGGCCAGGCGAATCACAAAGCCGCCTTAACCGAAGGCTTTGCGGACGCGGCTGAAGAAGCCCTCGCCGCTGGAAGGGTTGAGGTTGCCCTCCTCGATCGTCTCGTCAAGCTTGCGGGCAAGCTCGCGCTGCTCCTCGGAGAGGTTGGCGGGGACGATCACGTTGAAGATCACCCGCTGGTTGCCGCGCCGCCCGCCACCGAGCCGGGGCAGGCCGTCGCCACGCAGGATCTGCTGCGAGCCGGGCTGGGTCCCGGCCGGGATCTCGATCTCACGCTCACCGTCGAGGGTCGGGACGGAGATCGTCGCCCCCAGCATCGCCTCGGTCGCCGGCAGGGCGACGACGCTGACCAGGTCGTCGCCGTCGCGCTGGAAGCGCTCATCCTCGACCACCCTGACCTCGACATAGAGGTCGCCGGGGCGCCCGCCGGGCTCGCCGGGGCGGCCGGCGCCCGCGACCCGCATCGTCTGACGGTCGCCGATCCCGGCCGGGATATCCACCCGCAGCGGATCGGCGCCGCCAGGGACCCCTCCGACCTCACGGCTGGCGCCACCGAGCACCTCCTCATACGTGATCTCGACCGCGACCCCGATGTCGGCGCCCCGGGCAGGGCCGCGACGCCCGCCAAACCCGAAGCCGGCCCCACCACCACCGAAGAAAGCCTGGAGGATGTCCTCGATCGAGCCGAAATCGCCCTGGGGCGCGAATCCGCCCGAGCGTAGGCCTTCGTGCCCATAGGCGTCGTAGGTCTGCCGGCGGGCCGGGTCGGAGAGCACCTCGTAGGCCTCGGCCGCGGCCTTGAACTTTTCCTCGGCATCGGGATCGTGGTCGTTGACGTCGGGGTGCAGCTCGCGGGCGAGAGCGCGGAAAGCCTTCTTCACCTCGGCCTCCGATGCGTCCCGGCCGACGCCGAGAACCTCGTAGTAGTCGCGGGCCACGAGCTAGGCGTCGTAGACGGTCTCGAAGTAACGAGAGAGCTCACGAGCGGCGCCGCGGACCGAGGCGATTGCGGTTGCGTAGTCCATCCGCAGCGGGCCGACGACGCCGACCGAGCCGAGGTTACGATGCCCGAGCCCGTAGTTGGCGCCGACGACGCTGACCGAACGCAACTCCGGCTGCGGATTCTCGCCGCCGATCCAGCAGAAGACCGAGCGCTCCTCCAAAGCGGAGTGCAGCATCCGCAGCACCCCGGCCCGCCCCTCCAGAGCCCCCATCAGCTCGTCGACCCGAGGCAGGTCGGCGAAATGAGCCTCCGAGAGCAGGCGCGAGGCGCCGTCGGTGTAAAGCGTGTCGACCGACTCATCCTCGAGCTCGGTGAAGGCCGCGGCCAGGATCGCCACGAACTCGGCCTCGGCAGGGCCAAGCTCCGGATCGGCAAGCCGCCCGGAGATCATCCGCGCCCCCACGCCCATCCCGGTCAACGACTCGTTCAGGTAGCTGGAAGCCCAAGCGACCAGCCCGGAATCGACGGGACCGCCAAAGTCAAACGTCCGCTTCGTCACCCCTCCGGTCGAGGTGATCACAACAACCATCACCTTGTTCGCCTGCAAGCGCAGAGCCTCGACCCGGTGGATGGTCGCCGAGCCCAAAGGCGGCGCGGTGACGAGTGCCATCAGATCGGTCACCTGCGCAAGAGCAACGGAGGTCTCCCGCATCGCATCGTCGACCTCCCGGCGCAACCGAGAAAGCTCCAGGTCAACTCGAGGCTCGACTGACGATGTCTCTGCCTGGACCAGAAGATCCACGTAGCGGCGATAGCCGGCATCGGTAGGCACGCGTCCCGCAGATGTATGCGGGTGAGTCAAATACCCCAGGTCCTCGAGAGCCGCAAACTCAGCTCGAACCGTAGAGGGACCCCACTCAACCTCAGGCTTATCGGCCACCTCTTTTGACGAGACCGGCCGCGCCGAAGCGAGGTAGGCATCGACGACGAGCCCAAGAATCATTTCCTGTCGCGGAGAAAGCATCGGCTAAGTCTAGAAGCGGAGCCGGGTGGCCTCCGCCGGAGACTCCAGGGAGCGACTGCGATCCGGCCCTTCACCAGTGCGGGGCGGACGGTCTCCGCCGGAGGCCACCCGGCTCCGCCCACCCGCTAAAGCTGAATCTCAGCCTCGGCGTTCTTGATGATCTGGGTCTCGCCCTGAGCGGCAACCGTGTCGATCACAACCCGGTCACCATCGACCGACTTCACGGTCCCGGAGACGACGATCTCCTGCTCAGGCGCCCCCATCCCCCGAAACTGAACCGAGAGCCGCTTCAGAGCGCGAGGGTCACCATCGGCAACAGCTGCATTGGCGCGGGCGACAAGGCCCATCGAGTAGAGGCCATGAAGGATGTTGTTGGGCAGCCCGACCGCCTTGGCGAACTCGGGATCGATGTGGATCGGGTTGAAGTCCCCCGAGGCGCCCGCGTAGCGATGCGGCAGGTACTTGTCCGGAGTCACGCTCAGATCCGGCACCTGGTCTCCGACGTTCATGCTCAGACCCCCCTGACGATGTTGGTCCAGACGGCGCGCACAACCTGCTGCCCATCCTGGTTGACCGAGATTGACTCGAAGATGTAGAAGCCCTTGCCGTCTTTCTCGTAGATCTCAAGGCACTTCGGCGTGGTCGTGATCTCGTCGCCGGAGCAGACCGGCTCGCCCCACTCGAACTCCTGGCCGCCATGAACCATCGTCGCGAAGTTCATCGCGACCTCAGGGTCGAACATGACCGGGCCCATCGCCGGGCCGCTGTAGACGACGGCGAACATCGGCGGCGCCACGACATCGCGGAAACCGGCGGCTTTCGCGGCCTCTACGTCGAAATGCACCGGGTTGTCGATGCCGAGCGCGTTCGCGTACTCCTTGATCTTCTCCCGCCCCACCTGGTAGGTGGTGCCGGGCCAAACCTTGCCTATCGCATCTGTCTTTATCGCCATGGGCGAGAACCCTACCTAGTCATCGATCGCTGGAGCTATTCGTCGATCTGCAACACCGCCAGGAAGGCCTCCTGCGGCACTTCGACGCGGCCCACCTGCTTCAACCGTTTCTTGCCCGCTTTCTGCTTCTTCAGCAGCTTCTGCTTGCGGGTGACGTCGCCGCCATAGAGCTTCGCGGTGACGTCCTTGCGGACCGCCTTGACCGTCTCGCGGGCAAGGACCTGAGAGCCGATCGCGGCCTGCACCGGTACATCGAACTGCTGACGCGGGATCGTCTTGCGCAGGCGCTCGACCAGCCGTTTGCCCTGCTCGTAAGAGAAGTCGCGGTGGACGATGATCGAGAGCGCGTCGACCTTCTCACCGGCGAGCAGGATGTCGACCTTGACCAGGTTGGAGGCCTGGTTGCCGATCGGCTCGTAGTCGAGCGAGGCGTAGCCCTTGGTCGAGGACTTGAGCAGGTCGAAGAAGTCGAGGACGATCTCGCCGAGCGGCATGTCGTAGCGGATCTGCACCCGCTGCGGGCTCAGGTAGTGCATGTCGACGTGGGTGCCGCGGCGGGTCTGGCAGAGCTCCATCACGGCGCCGACCTGGTCGGAAGGGGCGATGATCGTGGCCCGGATGTAGGGCTCTTCGATCGAGTCGAAGGTGCCGGGGTCGGGCAGGTGGGTGGGGCTGTTGACCTCGACCGTCTCGCCGTTGGTCATGTGCACGAGGTAACGCACGTTGGGCGTCGTCGCCAGCAGGTCGAGCCCGTACTCGCGCTCCAGCCGCTCGCGCACGATCTCCATGTGGAGAAGGCCGAGGAAGCCACAGCGGAAGCCGAAGCCGAGCGCCTCGGAGGTCTCCGGCTCCCAGGAGAGAGCGGCGTCATTGAGAGCCAGCTTCTCGAGCGCGTCGCGCAGGTCTTCGTAGCGGTCGGTGTCGATCGGGAAGATCCCGCAGAAGACCATCGGCCGCACCTCGCGGTAGCCCTCCAGCGGCTCGGTCGCAGGGCGCTCCTGTCCGGTCAGGGTGTCGCCGACGCGCAGCTTGGCGACGTCCTTGATCCCGGTGATCAGGTAGCCGACGTCGCCCGCGTCCATGCCCTGGACGCCGGTCATCGCCGGGCGGAAGAAGCCGATGTCGTCGATGTCGGCTTCGGTCCCGTTCTGCATCGCCAGCAGCCGCTCGTGCTTGCGGAAGGAGCCGTCGACGATCCGGATGTAGGCGATCACGCCGCGGTACTGGTCGAACTCGGAATCGAAGATCAGGGCCCGGGTCGGCGCCTCGGGCTCGCCGGCGGGCGCCGGGATGCGGGCGACGATCGCCTCCAGCACCTCGACCACCCCCTCCCCGGTCTTGGCCGAGATGTGGAGGGCGTCGCCGGGGTCGCTGCCCAGCAGGTCGGCGATTTCCTCGGCGACCCGCTCCGGCTCGGCCCCGGGAAGGTCGACCTTGTTGATCACGGGAATCAGCTCCAGCCCGTTCTCGATCGCCAGGTAGGTGTTGGCGACGGTCTGCGCCTCGACACCCTGGGCGGCGTCGACGACCAGCAGCGCGCCCTCGCAGGCGGCGAGGCTGCGCGAGACCTCGTAGGAGAAGTCGACGTGGCCGGGCGTGTCGATCAGGTGCAGGTGGTAGGTCTCGCCGTCGGCGGCCTTGTACTCGACCCGCACCGCCTGGGCCTTGATCGTGATCCCACGCTCGCGCTCGAGGTCCATCGAGTCGAGCATCTGGGCCTGCATTTTTTTGGGATCGACCGCGCCGGTGACCTCGAGGATGCGGTCGGCCAGGGTCGACTTGCCGTGGTCTATGTGGGCGATGATCGAAAAATTACGGATGTGGTCCATGGGGTGCCGGAGTATGGCGCTCGGCGCGCGGGTCCTGTCGTGGGGGTGGGGTGGCCTCGCTTGCGCTACGACCTGCTCCGGGCGTCGGGATGGCTTCGCTCGAAGGAACGAAGCCTTGCCCTGCGCAGACTCCGCGACTGCGCGACACCACCCCACCCCCACGCCACCCGCGCGACAGCGTCAGCCAGGGCACGTCGATGGATCCGGGGGTGTCCTTAGCTGAAAAACAACTGTCGGGGGAATACGGAGGATGATTTTTGCGCCCGGGCCTTCTGTCCAGCCTGCGGTTGGTGGGTACGGGGGCTTGGCTGGTTCTATGCGGTCGCGGCTGGCTACTACGTAGTCGTAATTGCCTTCGTCCAGGGCGCGGCGCCAGGCTCGGCAGGTGGTTGGGGCTTTGAAGCCGCCGTGGGGCTGCTCCTTACCGACGAAGTCGACTTGGTTTGAGAGGTTGGCGCCGAACAGGGGGTACTGGCGGGTGCTGGTCGTGGCTATGCGGGCTCCAGAGATTGCGCTTGCCCATTTGAAGGCCGCGTTCAGGCCCGGGGTGGTGAAAGTGGGGTTGGAGTAGCGGCCCTGCAGATAGTGGCGCTGGACCGGGTAGCCGATGCCGACCACGAGGACGATCAGGGCCGCGCCGGTTGCCGCGGCTGCCCACGCCGGTCCTGCCAAGGAGATTCGGGGACCGCGCTTCGCCAACCGGGCCAGCCACCCTCGCGGCGACGGGGCAACCGGGAGCAGCGCCATTCCCAGAACCAGGGCCGGCGCCAGGTAGCGAAGACCAGATTCGAAGCCATGCGGCATCCCGTTCGGGCCCGAGGCCGAAGCCGGCGCCACCAGCCAGGCGAGAGCGGCAGCGAGCCCAGTCGCGCCGGCGACTGGAAGCACACCTATGGGCTTCCGCTGTTCCTTTTCCTCGCTATTCGACGATGAAGACCAGCGGAATGGAACCAGGCAGAGCAAGAGGCCGGCGAACGCCATCGCTCCCAGCAGCGGCCAGAGAAGCCAGAGGCCGTTGTGCAGGCCCGGCAGGAACCAGTTCGACCAGACCGGGCCATTCGTCAGGTAGTCGAAAACGCTGCGGGCTTCGCGCCCTCCCAGCCCCTGGCCCGGAGACGGCAGCGAGATCGGCCCGAGGTGATGGATCCACGGCAGCGGGTTGCCGGTGTGGGCGAGGTTTCGCAGGTACCAGTAACCGCCGCCGGCAAGAGCCGCGAGGCCGCTGACCCAGAACGCGCGCCGGCGCGCTCCGCCGGGGGCGATGACTCCAAGCCCCACCACGACCACGCCAGCCGGCAGCAAGAAGTTCAGCTTGGCCCCGGCGGCCAGGCCCGCCGCGAGGCCGACGACCGCGATCGCTCCTGCTGGGAGCCCCTGCTCCGAGCGCGCCTCCCAGGCGTTGACGGCAATCGCGACGGCGGCAAGGAGGAAGAAGATCCCGACGATGTCGTTTCGCGCCTCCCCCGCCTGGTCGGCAAGAGCGGGGACGCTCAGCGCGACGGCGGCCAGGCCCAGCGAAAACGGCGCCACCCTGTACGGCCGCCCTATACACCAAGCCGCGAGCAGGCAGCCGAAAAACCAGCCGAGATTCAACAACGGCGAGAGGATGTCGCGGCCGAATGCCGCCATCCCTATGGCGTGGAAGATTTCGCCGTTGGCCGGGTAGAACCAAGCCAGGAACTGCGGGGCGATGAAGTGCAGGCTCCAGGTGTCGCCGCTCTGGAAGAAGCCGGCGGCAAACGGCCCGTGGTACCAGGTCGAGTCGAACCCGGTCATGCCTGTGGCGAGCCTGAGTCGGACCCCCGCGGCGAAGTGGATCACCGCCACGGCCGCCACTCCCAGGGCGATCAGCGTCGCTGCATCGAGGCCAGGCCGGCGGGATCTGCCCGGGGTCGCGGGCTTGGGGCCAAGCGCCCAGATTCCACCCCCGACCAGCGCCACCGCGGCGAGATACGGCCCTGCTTCAAAGAGCCCCGCCGTGCCAAGCAACTCGCCGACCCAAAGCAGCAGCGCGAGCGCGAGCACGATCGTCGCCAGATGCGCCGGCGCCCCCTCCGGCTCCGGCAGCAGACGAGCGCGGATACGCGACGCCCCCACTCCGGCAAAGCCGGTGAGCGCGGCGATCTCCGCGACCCCCAGCAGGTATCGCCCAGCTCCCAGCATCGCTACCGGCGACGCCGCAGCAGCCGCATGATCTGCTCCAGCTCGCCGATGCGAAGGAGCCGGGCCACTCCGAGGTAGACCACGGCGCCGACCGTGAGGCCCGCCCCCAAGGAGACGATCTGGCCGCCCAGGCCCCGCCCGAGCGCCGAGTCGAGCGCGTGCCAGACCCCGTAGCTGGCGGCGGCCAGCGCCAGCGAGCCGATCGTGATCCTGATCGTGGTTGAGAAGAGGCGGCCGAGCTCCAGGCCACCCAGCTCGCGGCGCAAGACCACCGCCTGGGCGACCGCAGCCGCG
>DATCBF010000103.1:0-7731 GCA_036512025.1 Solirubrobacterales bacterium | reverse complement strand
GATCGGCTGCCCCTTCTCGCGGCGCTCGGAGATGTGGCGCGAGAGCAGCTGTTCGATCGGCCGGTAGAGCGTCGAGATCGTGATGAAGACCGCCGACCAGAGCACCGTGATCTGCCCGTAGTCGGGCTTGGAGAGGACGTGCGAGGCGATCAGGAAGTAGGCGTAGGTGACGATCCCGGTGAGGCCGACGCCGACCGCCAGGAAGCTCGCGGTCTTCCCGTAGTCGGCCGAGGCGGACGGGCTTGCCCCCGCGCTCGGAGCAGCGCCATTTGTCGACGCCGCGCTCATCGCTCCCGCTTTGCCCCGGGCTCGTAGTGGGAGGGCTCGACGCCGAGCTTGAGCTCGACCCGTCGCACCCGCTCGAAGACCCGCTGTGTCATCACCCGCTGCCCGGCCAGGAGGTCGCCGATCACGCCGAGGGCGAAGAGCTGGACCGAGGCGATGAAGAGGACGGCGCCGAGGATCAGCGACTGGATGTGGCCGGCGCTGTTGCCGTTGAAGATCCAGTCGATCAGGAACGGCATCCAGGCGGCGAGGGCGAGGACGCCGACGATCAGGCCTGCGGTGGAGAAGACGCGCAGCGGCTCGTAGCGGGCGTAGATCCGCAGGATCGCGCCGGCGTTGCGACGCACGTAGGAGCCGGTCGAGGTGAAGAGGCGCGACTCACGTGTCTGCGGATTGGTGCCGATCTCGACCTGATCGACCGCGACCAGCATCTTGCCCGCCTGGATCAGGCTCTCCAGCGTGTAGGTGAAGCTGTCGACGACGAGCAGGCCGAGCGCCGCCTCGCGGTTATAGGCGCGGAAGCCGGATGTCGTGTCGGCGATCTCGGTCCCCGAGAGGCGCCGCACCACCCAGCTGCCAAGCCGCTGCAGCGCCTTCTTGGGGCCTGAGAAGTGCTCGATCTGGCCGACGCGGCGGTCGCCGACGACCATGTCGGCCTGCCCGGCCACGATCGGGGCGAGCAGCTTCGGGATGTCGGCGCCGCGGTACTGGTTGTCGGCGTCGGTGTTGACGATCACGTCGGCGCCCAGCTTCAAGCAGGCGTCGAGCCCGGCCTGAAAGCCCGCGGCCAGCCCCTTGTTGTTGGTCAGGCTGACGATGTGCTCGACCCCGTTCTCGCGTGCGACCTCGACCGTGCGGTCGGTCGAGCCGTCGTCGACGACCAGCAGCTCGATCGTCTCGATCCCCTCGATCGAGCGGGGGATATCGGCGAGCGTGGCGGCGAGGTTCGCCTCCTCGTTCAGGCAGGGGATCTGGACTATCAGCTTCATGGGGGTCGGTCAGGCTACTCGTAGGTGCCCCGGAAGGGGGGTAGAATCCTGGTTGACTGACCAGTCAATCGGTTTCCGATGAGCGCCCAGCAGACAGACATCGAGCGGCTTCATCTAAGGCGAGCGCTGGAGCTTGCCGAGGGCGGGCGCGGACGCGTCAGCCCGAATCCGCTGGTCGGCGCCGTGATTGTGAAGGGCGGCGAGGTGATCGGCGAGGGGTTTCACGCCGAGCTGGGCGGCCTGCACGCCGAGCGGGCGGCGCTGGAGGATTGCCAGAGCCGCGGCGAGGATCCTGCCGGGGCGACGATGTGCGTGACGCTCGAGCCCTGCGCGCATCAGGGGCGGCAGCCGCCCTGTGTCGAGGCGATCCTGGAGGCAGGCATCGCCCGGGTCGTGATCGCCTCCGAGGACCCGAGCGAAAAGGCCGCCGGGCGTGGCCCCGGGGTCCTCCGCGACAGCGGCGTCGAGGTTGAGTTCGCCGCCGGCGAGGAGGCCGGCGCCGCGCGCCTGCTCAATCAGCCCTTCCGCAAGCACGCCCGCACGGGATTGCCCCTGGTCACCTTGAAGATGGCGATCTCGCTCGATGGCCAGACCTCGACTCCCGCGGGCGACTCACCCTGGATCTCCGGCGAGCAGAGCCGTGCCCTCGTCCACCGCTGGCGCGCCGAATCGGACGCGATTGCCGTCGGCATCGGCACCGTTCTCGCCGACGACCCCCTGCTCACGGCTCGCGATATCCCCGCCGTCCGTCAGCCCGTCCGAGTCGTCTTTGACTCCAAGGCCCGCCTGCCCTTCGACTCCCAGCTTCTGCGGACCCTCGATCAGGCTCCGGTTCTCGTCGTCGTCTCCCCCGAAGCCGATCCGAGCGGGCTGCGAGACGCCGGCGCGGAGATCGTCGTCGCCGACAGCATCGCCGCCGCTATTGCCGACTTGGGCCGGCGCGGGCTCACCAGCCTCTTCCTTGAGGGCGGTCGAACCCTGGCAGCGGCTTTTGTCGACGGCGCGGAGATCGACGAGGCCCGGGTCTTCGTCGCGCCGATCCTGCTCGGCAAGACGAGCCGCCTCACCGCCGTGCAGGCAACCGAGGACACCCTGATCACAACCCGATTCAAGGAGTGGTGATGTTTACCGGCCTGATCCAGGACGTGGGCACGATCGAGTCGGTCGAATCCGGGGCCGACGGCGCCCGCGTGCGCATCGCAACCGGCCTTGCCGGCGAGATCGAGCTGGGCGATTCGGTCGCCGTAGACGGCATCTGCCTGACGACGACCGGCCGCGACGCCGCCGGCTTCGAGACCGAGGCGATGAATCAGACTCTGGAGGTGACAGCCTTGGCAGGGCTGGAGGCCGGCGACCGGGTCAACCTCGAGCTGGCGATGAAGGCCTCTGACCGGCTCGGCGGTCACATCGTCCAGGGCCACGTCGACGGCGTCGCCACCGTGGCCTCGGTCGCCGAGGACGGTTTCGCCCGCCGCCTTCGCGTCAGCCTCGCCCCCGATCTGCTGCGCTACGTGATCGAGAAGGGGTCGATCACACTCGGCGGCGTCAGTCTCACCGTCGCCGCCCTGGGCGAGGATTGGGCCGAGGTCTCGCTGATTCCCGAGACCCTGCAGCGGACGAACTTTGGAAGTGCGGCGGCGGGAGACAAATTGAACGTCGAGTGCGACATCGTTGCCAAGTACGTGGAGCGGATCATGGGACCATTGGCTGGAAAGGAACGAGCGTGAGCCATATGACCGAGACTCAGAAGACAGAGGACACGGGCGTCGCGACGGGGGAGAGCCCCTTCTCGACGATCGAGGAAGCGATCGAGGAGATCCGCCGCGGGCGGATGGTCGTCGTCTGCGACGGCGAGGACCGCGAGAACGAGGGCGACCTGGTGATGGCGGCGCAGTTCGCGACCCCGGAGGCGGTCAACTTCATGGCCAAGGAGGCCCGCGGCCTGATCTGCCTGGCGCTGACCGCCGAACGCTGCGAGCGGCTCGGCCTCAACCTGATGGCGGCCAAGAACGAGGCGCCGCTGCAGACCGCCTTCACGGTCACGATCGAGGCCGCCGGAGGCGTCAGCACCGGCATCTCCGCCCACGACCGCGCTCACACGATCCAGGTCGCGATCGACCCAAACTCCGGCCCGCGCGAGATCGTCGTTCCCGGCCACATGTTCCCGTTGCGGGCCAAAGACGGCGGCGTCTTGGAGCGCACCGGACACACCGAGGCCAGCGTCGATCTCGCCCGCCTCGCCGGCCTAACTCCCGCCGGCGTCATCTGCGAGGTGATGAACGACGACGGCACGATGGCGCGGGTCCCCGATCTGATCCCCTACTGCGAAAAGCACGACCTGAAGATGGTCACCGTCGCCGAGCTGATCTCATACCGCCGCCGCACCGAGAAGCTGGTCGAGCGGGTGGTCGCCACCGCGCTGCCCACCTCCTTCGGTGACTTCACCGCCGTCGGCTACCGCTCTCTGGTCGACGACAAACACCACGTCGCGATGGTCAAGGGCGATGTCGCCGGGGCGGAGGACGTGCTCGTCCGCGTTCACAGCGAGTGCCTCACCGGCGACGTCTTCCACAGCATGCGCTGCGACTGCGGCGAGCAGTTGGCGGCGGCGCTGGCGATGATCGAGGAAGAGGGTCAGGGCGTCCTCCTCTATCTCTCCCAGGAGGGTCGGGGGATCGGCCTGCTCAACAAGCTGCGCGCCTACAAACTGCAGGAGGAGGGGGCCGACACGGTCGAGGCCAACCTGAAGCTGGGCCTGCCGGCCGACCTGCGCGACTACGGGATCGGCGCCCAGATCCTGGGCGACCTCGGCCTGACCAGCATCCGCATCCTCACCAACAACCCGAAAAAGATCGTCGGGTTGGAGGGGTACGGGCTCTCGGTCAGCGAGCAGGTGCCGATCGAGGCCAATCCCAACACCCACAACGAGGACTACCTGCGGGCCAAGCGCGACAAGATGGGCCACTCTCTGCACCACCAGGGCCTCGCCCTCGATGAGGAGATGATCCACGACGAGGAGGAGCGCGACGCAAAGGGCTCAGGTGGCTGAGGCGGGCGCGTTTCTGGAGGGGTTCAGTGACGAGGAGCGCGCCACCCTGGCGCCGTTGCGCTTCGCCGTCTGTGTCGGCCGCTTCTATGAGGATCTCGCTCAGCGCCTGCTGAACGGCGCCGATGAGGGCTTCGAGCTGGCGGGGGTGCCGGCGTCTTCGATCAGCCATGTCTCGGTGCCGGGGGCCTACGAGCTTCCCTACGCGGCGAAGCTACACGCCGAGAACGGTGGCTACGCCGGGGTCGCCTGCCTCGGTGTCGTCATCCGCGGCGAGACCGACCACTACGACTTCGTCTGTGCCGAGGCCGCCCGCGGCATCCAGGACGTGCAGCTGGAAACCGGCATCCCCTGCGCTTTCGGCGTCATCACCTGCGACACGATGGAGCAGGCCCTGGCCCGGGCCGGTGGCGGCAAGCGCGACCAGGGCCGCAACGCGGCGCTGACCGTGGCGCGGATGGCGCTGCTGAAGCGCCGGCTCGCCTAGACCGTCGGCGGCGTGGCGACTCCTTTCTGTAGCATCACCGATCCCGATGGCCAAGGTATGTCATAGCTGCGGCAAGGGACCGGCGTTCGGCCAGTCCCGAAGCCACTCGATGGTCGCGACCAAGCGGCGCTTCGATCCGAACCTGCAGAAGGTCCGGATCCAGGAGGGCGGACGCACGATGCGCGCTTACGTCTGCACCCGCTGCTTGAAGTCGAACAAGATCGTCAAGGCCGCATAGTCCCGAGCGGGTCTGGGGGCGAGGGTGACCGCACCCTCGCCTCGGTTCGCTCAGGGTTCTCGCGAGCTGAAAAACAGCAACTCATGTCCATACCCAAGCTGGAGCGACGGCACAGGCCCGACCGACCAAGCTGGAGCATGGGAGGTGGGCAGGGATGGTGGTTCCTCTCTCCGGGAATGGTTCGCCGAAGGCGGCGAAATGCAATCTCATGATTGCGCGGCGAGAGCCGCGCTCAAACACCGGAGCTAAGGCCAAAGGCCGTGCGACTCAATTCCCGGAGAGAGGAACCACCATCCCTGCGGGCCATCCGAGACCTGGCTAGTCGGCCTGAGCCACAACCGGGTGCTCGCCCGTTGGCGCCGGATCGCCCTCGGCGGGCTCGACGTGCAGGGTCGGCAGGATCCGGTCGAGCCAGGCCGGCAGCCACCAGGCCCGTTTGCCGAAGAGCTGCATCACTGCCGGGACCAGGACCGAGCGGATGATGACCGCATCGATCAGGACCGCCGAGGCGAGGCCGAGGCCGAAGAGTTTGATGATCCGGTCTTCGCCGATCATGAAGGAGGCGAAGACGGTGACCATGATCGCCGCCGCCGCGGTGATCACCCGGCCGGTCAGCGCCAGGCCGCGGGTGACCGCTTCGGTTGCGTCCTTTTTGTGCTCCCACTCCTCGTGGATCCGCGACATCAGGAAGACCTCGTAGTCCATCGAGAGCCCGAAGACGATCGAGAAGAGGAAGACGGGGAAGAAGGAGATGACCGGTCCCGTGCCGTCGATGCCGATGATGCTCGCCCCCCAGCCCCACTGGAAGACGGCGACGATCAGGCCGAAGGCGGCGCCGATGCTGAGCAGGTTCATCACCATCGCCTTCAGCGGCACCAGCACCGAGCGGAAGACGATCATCAGCAGCAGCGCTGAGAGCAGCACGACGACGCCGATGAAGAGCGGCAGCTTTTCGGAGATCGCGTCGCCGAAGTCCTCGAAGATCGCGGTGATGCCGCCGACGTGGAGCTGGGCCCCGGTCTTCGCCTCGATTGGCGGCACGACGTCGCCGCGGATGTGGTCGAGCAGCGCGGTCGTGTCCTCACTCTGTGGCGAGGTCGTCGGGTAGACCTGGAAGACCCCGGTGTCCTTGGCCGGGTTGAGGACGATCGAGGTCACCGCCGCGACGCCTTTTTCCCCTTCGAGGGTTTTGTGCAGCAGCACCAGCCCTTCATCTTCGCCCTTGCCCGGCAGGGCGCCGACCATCGCGAGGGGCCCGTTGAAGCCCGGCCCAAATCCTTCCGCCAGCAGGTCGTAGGCTTCGCGCGTGGTGGTGCCAGAGGGGTCCGTGCCGGCGTCGTTTGAGCCGAGGCGCAGGGACAAGGTGGGGATGCAGAGAGCCAGCAGCAGCGCTCCCGAGAGAACCGCCCAGAGGGCCGGGCGGCGCTGGATCATGCGGCTCCAGCGATACCACTGGGTGTTTTCGTTGGTGCTCGGCGAGCGGCTCCCCAGGCCCGGGATGCGCAGCCGGTCCACCCGACGGCCGGCGAGCGTCAGCAGCGCCGGCAGCAAGGTCAATGCCGCGATCATTGTGAACAGCACCGCCAGCGCGGCGGCCATCGCGACGCCGTAGAGGAAGCTGATGCCGAGCAGCAGCATCCCCATCAGCGAGATGATCACCGTGACCCCGGCGAAGAGAACCGCCCGGCCGGCGGTGTCGACCGCGGCGATCGCCGCGTCCTGGGACTCGAGGCCTTCGTCGAGCCCGTTGCGGAACCGGGTGAGGATGAACAGCGCGTAGTCGATGCCGACGCCGAGCCCGATCATCGCCGCCAGCTGTGGGGCGAAGTTGGCGGTGTCGAAGACGTGGGTGCCGATCGTGACCAGGCTGAGGCCGACGCCGAGGGCGAACAGAGCCGTGATCAGCGGCAATCCCATCGCCACCACCGAGCCGAAGGTCAGCAGCAGGATGATCACCGCGGCCAGCAGCCCGATCGCGAAGGAGGAGTCGCCCCCTTCTTCCTGGCGCGCTTCCTCGATCGGCTGGCCGCCCATCTCGACCTGGAGGCCGTCCCCCGCGGCTGCCTGGGAGACCTTGATCATCCGTTTCGTGCTGTCTTTGTCGAGCTGGGTGTTCTGGACGTCGAACTGGACCGTCGCGTAGGCGATCTTGCCGTTGTCGCTGATCGCGCCCGCCCCGCCGCTCTTGTAGGGGCTGGCGACTTCGCTGACGTGGGGGAACTTGGCGACGTCGGCGAAGACCCCGCTCATCTTCTTTTCGATCGCGGGCGATTTGACCCCGGCCGGCGCTTTAAAGACGATCAGGGCGGTGTCTCCCGACTGAGCCGGGAACTTCGTTTCGAGCAGGTTGAAAGCCTCCTGGGAGTCCGAGGCGGGGAGCTTGAATTCTTCGGTGAACTTCGAGCCGGCCGCTCCGGCCAGCATCCCGACCCCGATCAGGGCCACGATCCAGCCGATGATCACTGTCTTGCGGTGCCCGGTGCACCAGGTGGCAAAGCGTCGCATTCGCGGCCACGCTAGCAACCTGCGCCCGGCGGCCGCATCGGACCCGTCGCTGCCTGCGGCTAGATTGCCATGCTGATGGCCGATCCCTCGATAGAGCGCTTTCGGCGGGTGGTCGGCGCGGCATACGCGCACCTCGAGGCCCGCCGCCAGGAGGTCAACGACCTCAATGTCTTCCCCGTCG
>DATCBF010000102.1:0-3982 GCA_036512025.1 Solirubrobacterales bacterium | reverse complement strand
CGCCAGCTTGGAGACTCATCTCCTAGCCGACGTTCCGGGCGCAGCGAAAGCCCATATTGCCGGTCGTACTGTCGGGCGTATTGGAGCTGCGGGCGCCGACCCGGTAGCGGTTGCAGTAGGAGTCGTGACAGAGGTAGGAGCCGCCGCGGATGACCTTGGCCTCCCCCACCCCGGGCCCGCTGGGATTCGAGCTGGGGCTGGCGCCAGGGTAGGAGCTGTCGAACCAGTCGGCGCACCACTCCCAAACGTTGCCCGAGGCGTTGTGAAGGCCGAAGCCATTGGGGAAAAACGAGTCGACGGGGGCCGTTCCCAAATATCCATCGTCAAGCGTGTTCTTGGAGGGGAACGTTCCCTGCCAGACATTCATTTGATGCTCTCCACCCGGTTCGCGCTCATCACCCCACGGAAAACGCTTCTGCGCGAGTCCACCACGAGCCGCGTACTCCCACTCGGCCTCGGTGGGCAGTCGCAGGCCCGCCCACCGGCAGAACGCTGCGGCGTCTCGCCATGACACGTGCACGGCGGGATGATCGAGGCGATCCTCGATGGTGGTCTCGGGGCCCTCGGGCGTCCTCCAGCAGGCTCCGTGGACCTGCCGCCACCACGGCGCCTGCGCGGCTCCCCGGGTCGGTGGAAAATCATCGGGGAGAAGCCCGCCGAAAACAAACGACCAGCCGTATCGCTCCGCGTCCGTCGTGTATCCGCTGTTCTTGGCGAACTCGGCGAATCGCTCGTTGGAGATAGCAAGTGGATCGATCCAAAAAGGGCTGAGCTCGATCTCACGGATGGGGCCCTCGCCGTCGGCGGGAAACCCGTCAGTGTCATCGGTACCCATCAGAAAAAGGCCGCCGTCGAGCATCACCATCCCCGCGGTAGAACCTCTTCCCTCTTTCAGCCGCAGATCCTCAACTGCGCCTGCACTTGGCTCACGCGAGGGCCCGCAACATGGACTGGGGGAGCCTGCCTCGGAGTCGTTCACTGATTCTCGTTTGATCGTTGACACCTCGACTCCTAACGGGGCGCAGTGTTCTGCGAAGGGCCGTCGGGGTCGAGCAGGCCTGCCGCCCTAGCCTGTTCGACCGCCTCTCGCCTCGAGGTGACGCCGAGCTTGCGATAAACGCCCTGCGCCTGCGTCTTGACCGTGTTCGGGGAGACGAAAACCTGGCCGGCAATCTGCGGGAAAGAGAGGTGCGTGGGCAAGAACTGCAGCACGCGGAGCTCCGCCGGGGTGAGGTCGCGGACAGCCGACGCAGAGACGGTCTCGATCGACAGTGCGGTCTCTGCGATCCACTCGCCAAGCACGATCGCGTCAGGGGTCAGCTTCAGCACCCTGGAGGCTTCGGCCAGCATCCGGGTTGCCGAGGGGGCGTCATCGAGGCGGGTGGCGGTACGGGCGAGTGCCACCCAGGTCTCTGACTCATACCATGGTGGAAACTCTTCGAGCTGCTGCAGCAGGGCCATTCCCTGGCGCAAATCGGCCGCCGCCTCCTCGAGCCTGCCCGTGCGGGATCGGACGAGGGCGGAGACCGCCAGCGAAAGGGCCATCATCGGGTAGTCGCCGAGACCGGAGCGGTCGACCTGGGCACGGGCCTGAGAGGCAAGCATCTCCGCCAGCGTCCAGTCGTCTTCCTCGATCGCCAGGAGCGCCAACTGAGAGAGACAGAGAACCTGGACGTTGGGTGCCCCGACGGCGCCGCGACGGGCTCCGTCGATCAGCTTCTCGCGGGCTTCCTCGCGCAGTCCGCGCAGGTGCAGACCCACCCCCTCGATCAGCCGGCACATCGACATCCAGGGGCTGTCGGCGGGGAGCATCTCGGCGGCCAAAGCGGTGCGATCGGCGATCGGCTCCACGCCGCCACGCGCCAGCGCCGCCTCGATCAGTGCCAGGCCGGCGCTGAGGACGGTTTTCTTCTCCGACGGCTCCTCGCACTCGAGCAGACCAGCGGCAACAGCGGCCCAATGCTCGGCCTTGCCTCCCGCCCCCTGCGTGATCTGGGCGTAGGAGGCGGTCAGGCTCAAGGCGGCATCGGTGGCGACGGTCTGCTCTCCGAGACGGTCGAGCCAACCGACCACCGTGGCGTTGCGGCCCCGGGTCGTGAATTCGGGAATACCCATCCACAGAAGCTCTCCGGCCCGGTCCAAGGCGCCCCCGTCCACCGCATGGGTGATCGCCCGGTCCCAATCTCCCTTGCCCGCCCACCAGTCCGACGCGCGGCGGTTCAGCCCCGCCTCCTCCTCGGGCTCGACGCGTCGCAGCTCCGCCCGCAACATCTCGCGGAAGAGCGGATGGAAGCGGAACCACTCATCGCGGTGGTCGAGAGGAGTGAGCAGCATGTTCGAGTGCGAGAGATCGCGAATCTGGGTCGCCGATCCGCTGCGCTCGAGGACAGCGTCGCAGAGATCTCCGCTGAGCCGGTCGAGAACCGAGGCCCGCCGGAGGAAGTCGAGCCGGCTACGGGAGACTGGCTCCAGGAATTCTTCCCTGATGTAGTCGACTACGAATCGGTCATCGCCGGCGAAACGGGCGATCGCACTCCCGTGGTCGGGTGCACTGTTCAGCGCGAGACCCGCGAGATAGAGGGCCGCTGGCCAACCCTCGGTTCGATCGACGAGGGTGTCGAGCTGCTGGACGGTGAGATCCAAATCGAGGCCGACGAGAAGCTCTTGGCATTCCGCTTTCCCCATCACGAGGTCCTCGGGTCCCAGCTCCGTAAGTTCACGGTGAGCCCGAAGCCTGCCGATCGGCAACTCCGGCTCGGTGCGGGTCGCCAGGACCAACTGGGAGCCGCGCGGAAGCTTGCCCATGATCGTCGAGACCACGGCCAGCGACTGCGGGGATTCGATCCGCTCGAAGTCATCGAGGACCAAGGCGAACGGAAGCTTGCGCTGCTCGATGGCGCTGCCAAGGCGAGGCAACACGACCCCCTCCATGCTCGGCTCGGGGTTGGCGAGAGCGAGGCCCACCTCCCCATGCACCGGCTCGATTGGATCAAGCGCGGCGAGGATCGAGGTAACCAGCATCGCCGGGTCGTTGTGCTCCTCGCCCAGGATCAGGGTCGGATAAGGCCGGGGATCCTGCTCGGCCCACTGCCCGATAAGCACCGACTTCCCGTAACCCGAAGGCGCGCTCACCAGGACGATCGGAGCGGAGGATCCCTGGAGCCTGAATAGCAAACGAGGCCGCCGAACGAGCACTGAACCGGCGCCCGGCAAGTTGGGCGAAGCACCGCGCGATTGGGCGGCTGAAACACCTGTTTTTGTCAAGAGGCCAATCCAGAAGTCCTTCGCGCTACCCAAGGCCTCCCCCCACAGTAGACCCCAACCTGTGGGCGCGAAGAAAAACCTATGTAACCGCCGGTCACCTCGGCAGCTGGATGCTGCGCTCAGAACACAACGATCGGCTCAGCCCGCAGCTGCTCCAATCGCGACCAGATCCTCGGGATGCACCCAGCTGTCGACGAGGTCGTGGCCCCCGGCTTGCTCGATCGCATCGCGCAGAGGGATCGCCCAACGATGCTCGATCAGCGCGATCGCAGCCGCAGTTCCAGGCGGAATCGCGTCCGCGAGGTACCAAGCGTCCTCGAGGTCCAGCAGCGATCCATTCGCAGCGGCAGCCTCGGCCCCGATCTCGGCGCCCGCGAGCGCACCCTCCTCGCCGTCGGCCCCTAGTCCGATCAAGGCTCCAATGAGGGCGCCGAACTCGGCTGCCTCCTCGGCGGAGAGGTCGCTCTGCTCGACCTCGGCGACATCGCCCTGCTCGTCCTTGGCGACGAAGAGCAGGTCGATCATGCGGATGATGTCGTGCTCGCGAAGGCGGCGCAACTCGTCGAGAATCTTGCCCTCGAAGTTGCCGTCCTCGAAGGCGATGACGAGTAGCTGCACAGGTCCAAGTTTCATCTGTTCTTCTCCCATCGCCTACATGCCCTCGGTCAGCCGCGCGCGCTCGGAGTCGTACTGCTCCTGGGTCAAAACTCCAGAGTCG
>DATCBF010000101.1:0-4640 GCA_036512025.1 Solirubrobacterales bacterium | reverse complement strand
CCGAAGAAGCGAAGGACCCGGCCCGAGTAGACCTGGCCGGCGACGCCCGCGCCGAAGCGGGCGATCTCCCCGAAGGAGTCGAGCCAGCCACGAGGCACAGCGAGCCAGGGATTCATCGAATCGTCTGCAGGTCGGGGTTGGTGGCCAGCAGCGTCTGGGTGAAGACGTAGTTGAAGGCGAAGACGCCCATGAAGGAGATGACGACGGCCTCGTTGACGGCACGGCCGACCCCGGCGGCACCGCCGGACGCGGTCATCCCTTTGTAGGAGCAGACGACGGCGATCAGGGCGCCGAACAGGGTGCACTTGATCACCGAGCCCCAGAGGTCGGTGATCGAGGCGTTGGAGAAGAGGGTCGCGAAGAAACCGCCAAGGGGCTGGTGATAGAGCAGCTCGGTGAGGATGCCGCCGCTGATCCCGAAGACCAGGGCGTAGATGTCGAGCAGGCCGGTGATCAGCATCAAGGCCAGGAAGCGCGGCACGACGAGGTTCTTGATCGGGTCGACGCCGAGCACCTGCAGGGCGTCGAGCTCCTCGCGGATCTTGCGGGCGCCGAGGTCGGCGGTGATCGCGGTGCCAGCGACGCCGGCGACGACGACCGCGGTCACGAAGGGCGCGAACTCGCGGATCGAGGCCAGCACGAAGAAACCGCCGAGACGGTCGAGGGCGCCGAACAGCGAGAGGAAGTTGGCGGCCTGCAGGCCGGGGGCGCCGAAGCCGAAGGCGACGGTCGAGACCAGCAGCGGGAACCAGCAGAGCTGCAGGGCGAAGAGGAACTGGCCGATGAACTCCTCCCCATAGGGATAGGGGGGTTTCACGGCGGAGACGATCGTCCGCGCGGTCAGGAGCATCATCTCCCCTACCTGCTCGAACAAGGACTTGGCGGGCAGGAATGCCCTATCTACGGCGGTTCTAACCATCTGCTCCTCCAGAGAGCGAAGCCACCCATGTGCGGCTCCTTACCCAGTCGAATCAGTCTATGGGATGAGCGGCGGGCGTCCGTTACACGAGTGTTGAGATCGGGCTAACGCGTTCGGGGCCGCGAAAAGGCAAGGGAGGGCCGCAAACCCCGTGGTATGTTCCGACCACTTTGTGGGGGAGCTGCACAAGCGCCTGGCGTTCCCATGCTCGTTCTGTCGGAGCGGGCCTGGTTGCCGTGGCTTTGGCTCTCTCGATCGCGGCCTGCGGCGGCGGCTCTTCCTCGGAGGCCAACGAACCGACCGGCGTCTTCAAGGTTCAGATCACGACGGCGAAATTCCCCACCTCCCAGCGTCTCGGCCAGACCTCTCTGCTGCGCTTCGGCGTGCGTAACATCGGCCATAGGACGCTTCCGGCCCTGGCCATCAGCGTCTCTATCTACGGCACGGCAGGCCAGAGCTCATCGCTGCCATTCGGAATCCGTGACCCAAGCCCCGGCTTGGCCCAGCCCGACCGGCCGGTCTGGGTGCTCGCGGCGGGCTATCCGAAACTTGCCGGCTCCAGCTCCCCGGGCGGCGCCGTCACCTCGAATCAGAAGACCTATGACTTCGGGCCACTGAAGCCGGGGGCGACGACGACCGCGGTCTGGAAGCTGAGCGCGGTCAAGAGCGGCAGCTACACCCTTCTGTGTGGAGTCAACGCCAGCCTGAGCGGCAGCGCCAAGGCGGAGCTGAGCAACGGCCACCAGCCTGCAGGTACTTTCGCGGTCAAGATTTCGAGCACTCTGCCCAACACCGAAGTCACCGACAGCGGCGAAGTCGTCGAAATCGAAAAGCCGAAGCCCAGCGGCCGTTAGCTTGTCCCGGATGGGACGCCGTGGGCTCGCGAGCTTCTTTGCCGCCGCATTTCTTGCTCTGACGCTGCCCGCCTGTGGCGCGGCCAGTCAGCCAGGCGTCGCCCTGAAGAAGATCGGCAGTTTCGACAACCCGGTCTACGTGGCCGGCGCGCCGGGCTACCCAGATCTAGTCTTCGTGGTCGAGCAGCCCGGCAAGGTCGCGGTCCTGCGCAAGGGCCACAGGCTGAAGCAGCCCTTCCTCGATATCTCGGGGCTGGTCAGCTTCGAAGGCGAGCGCGGCCTGCTCTCGATCGCCTTCCCGCCCGACTACAAGAGCAGCGGCAGCTTCTACGTTTATTACACGGACCGCGCCGGCAACATCAGGATCGACGAATACAAGCGCCGCAGCGCGACAAGGGCGGCATCGGGCTCGGGCCGCGCCGTGATCGAGATACCGCACCCGGTCAACTCCAACCACAACGGCGGCCAGATGCAGTTCCTCGGCGACCTCCTCTACTTCGGCACCGGCGACGGCGGCTCCGGCGGCGACCCACCCAACAACGCTCAGAACAAGGACGTGCTGCTCGGCAAGCTGCTGCGGATCGACCCGCGGCCCTCCGGCGGCGCTCCTTACTCCGTGCCGCCGAGCAACCCGTTCGTCGGCAAGGCCGGGCGTGATGAGATCTACAGCTATGGCCTACGCAACCCTTTCCGCTTCTCCTTCGACACGATCAGCGCGCCGCAGCCGCGGCTCGTGATCGGCGATGTCGGCCAGAACCGGTTCGAGGAGGTCGACTACACGACCGTCGGCGCGGCAAGCGGCGCCAACTTCGGCTGGGACGCCCTCGAGGGCTTCGCTCCTTATAAGGAAGAAAACAGTGGCACGCCCGACCCGGGCGGGACGACGAAGCCGATCTTCGCCTACAGCCACAGTCGCGCCGGCGGCAGCTGCTCGATCATCGGGGGCTATGTTGTCGGCGATCCCAGCCTGCCG
This sequence comes from Solirubrobacterales bacterium, assembly GCA_036512025.1. Classification (GTDB taxonomy): domain Bacteria; phylum Actinomycetota; class Thermoleophilia; order Solirubrobacterales; family 70-9; genus DATCBF01. The sequence goes on along the minus strand of DATCBF010000101.1, from coordinate 1,894 downwards.
AGCCTGCGCGGCCGCTATCTCTACGCCGACTACTGCGAGGGCCAGCTGCGCAGCCTCGTCCCGCACCTGGGCAAGGCAAGCGGCGAGCGCAAGCTCGGCCTCGCCGTCGCAAGCCCGACCTCTTTCGGAACCGACGACCGCGGTCATATCTACGTCACCTCGCAGGCGGGGCCGGTCTACCGCCTCGTGTCCCGCTGAAACGCCTTCGCACCGGGCAAATTCGCCCCAGTCGCGACTGTCACGCAGATGTCACAGTGATGGCACGCTCGGCACACACACGTCAATTCCCTCCCTCTACGGTGAAGGCATGGAGGCGATGAGAGATCACTGGACAGACGACCGCATGGACGACCTCGCCCGCCGTATGGACGATGGGTTCAACCGCGTCGATATGGACCTCCGGGCTCTGCGCCAGGAAGTCCGCGACCAGGGCAAAGAGCTGCGCGCGGAGATGGCTGAGATGGGGGGCGGTCTGCGTGCCGAGACGGCCGATCTTGGCAAGAGCCTGCGTGCTGAGACGGCCGAGCTGGGCAAGAGCTTGCGAGCTGAGACGGCCGAGCTGGGCAAGAGCTTGCGCGGCGAAATTAATGCCCGCTTCAATGCGATGGAAGCCCGCTTCGACTCGATGCAGCGCTTGTTGATCCAGGTCGCGGGCGGGTTGATCGCGGCCTTCCTCGCCGGCCTGCTTGGCCTGATCGCGACTCAGCTCTGAATCGCTCACAGGATTCCTCAGTCCGAGTACAGTTGGCTGACCAGCCAAACTTGAAGGGAGCGGTCAGGTGGAGAGCGGAACTGCGCAGGCGAGCACAGAGGCCATCAACGGGGCGAGCACGAACGGCGCGGCAAACGGCGCCGAGGCCGAGAAGATAGAGGTGCGCAATCCCGCCACCGGTGCGGTGATCGCCACCGTCGCGGTGGATTCGCCCGAGGCCGTGCGCGAGACCGTGGCCCGGGTCCGCGCCCATCAGGCCGAGTGGGAGGCGCTCGGGATCGAGGGCCGCTACCACTGGCTCGGCAAGCTGCGCGACTGGATGCTCGACAACAAAGAGCGCATCGGAGACACGATGCAGGCCGAGACCGGGAAGGTCCGCGCCGATGCGACGACCGAGGCGATCTACCTCACCGACCTGATCAACTTTTACGGAACCAAGGCCGCCAAGTTCATCGGCGAGGAGAGTGTCCGCCCTCACTCGCCCCTCCTTGCCTCGAAGAAGCTCAGCATTCAGTATCGGCCCTTCCCGGTCGTCGGCATCATCAGCCCCTGGAACTTCCCGCTGACCCTCGCCCTCGGCGACGCGATTCCGGCGTTGCAGGCCGGCGCCGCGGTTGTGATCAAGCCATCCGAGTTCACTCCGCTCGGGCTGATCGAGGTAGTCGAAGCCTGGAAGAACGAGATCGGTGGGCCCGATGTTCTCGATTGCGTTCAGGGGATCGGCGAGACCGGCGAAGCGTTGGTCGACGAGGTCGACTTCATCCAGTTCACCGGCTCCGATCGAAGCGGCCGCAAGGTGATGAAGCGCGCTGCCGATACCCTGACTCCAGTCAGCCTCGAGCTCGGTGGCAAGGATCCGATGATCGTCCTCGCCGATGCCGATCTCGACCGGGCGGCCAACGCGGCAACCTACGGCGGAATGATGAACTCGGGGCAGATCTGTATCTCTGTCGAGCGGATCTATGTCGAGGAGCCCGCCTATGACGAGTTCGTGCAGAAGCTGACCAAGGAGGTCGACGGCCTGCGCCAGGGGGCGGACGGCCGCACCCCCGAAAGGGACGTCGGCGCGATGACCTCGCCCAACCAGACAGCGATCGTCGAGGGCCAGGTCGATGACGCGCTCGCCAACGGGGCCAGGGCCCTGACTGGAGGCAAGCGGGTCGAGGGGCCGGGCGACTACTT
>DATCBF010000100.1:0-12943 GCA_036512025.1 Solirubrobacterales bacterium | reverse complement strand
CCAGCGCCCGGGCCACGCGCGAGACGCCCTCGGCGATCCGCTTGGGCGGGACGCTGGCGAAGGAGAAGCGGAGGCTGTTCTCGCCGCCGTCGATCATGAAGTCGGGTCCGGCGACAAAGGCGACGCCCTCGCCTTTGGCCTCGGCCAACAGCGCCGTCGTGTCGGTGCCCTCGGCCAGATCGGCCCAGAGGAAATAGCCGCCGCCGGGCACGACGAACTCGGCCTCGGGGATCTGCTCGCGCAGCGCCTCGACCAGCGCCTCACAGCGAGCGCGCAGCGCGCCTTTGACGAAGTCGATGTTGCGGTCGAGCTCGCCGGAGCGGCAGAGCTCCAGGACCACGGCCTCCGCCAGCATGTTCGGTGAGATGTAGGTCTCGTTGGCGCGTTTGGCGAGCTGGGCGATCTCCCCGGCCGGCCCGGCCAGATAGCCGACCCGCACCCCGGGGCTGACCGTCTTGGAAAAAGACGAAGCGTGGAAGATCCGCTCGGTCCGGTCGATCGAGAGCATCGTCTCCAGAGCCTCTCCCTCGAAGGGAAGCTCGCGGTAGGGATCGTCCTCGAAGATCCAGAAGCCGTGCTCGGCGGCCAGCTCGACCACCCGCACCCGCTTCTCGGCCGAGAGCGTGCAGCCGGCCGGGTTGTGAAAGTTGGGAATGATGTGGGCGAGCTTGATCGGCCCCTCGGCGAGGGCCGCTTCCAGGACCGAGATGTCGAGCCCGTCGGACTCCAGCGGCACCGGCACCAGCTCGACCCCGGCTCGCTGCAAGAGGAGAAGGGTGCGGTCGTAAGTGGGCTGCTCGACCATGACGCGGTCGCCAGGCTCGAGCAGATGCTCGAACAGCATCGCCGCGGCCTCCATCGACCCGTTGGCGATCATCACCTGGGAGGCATCGAGCCCACCATGGCGCTCGGCTACCCACTGACAGAGCCCCGGATGGCCGATCCCGGTCCCATAGGAGAGCGCCTTCTCCCAGTCCTCGGCAAGGGCAATCGCGGCCGCATCGCGCACCGCGGCGTGAGGAAGGATGTCGGCGCTGGGCGCCCCCCGAGCAAAGGAAATCGAGTCGTTGGCCATCGCCCCCGACACTAGCAACGCCCTCGCATGGCCGACGCCTGGGGGAGACTCTCGACGTGCCTGAGCTTAAGGGTCGATATGCGACCACAAACTCAGGCACGCCAGCGGGCTTTGGCTTTGGCCACGCTCGCGGCACGGCAGCACGGCGTGGTGAGCCGAAGCCAGCTGCTGTCGCTCGGCTTCAAGAGCGGTGCGATCAAGCGGGAGATTGAGTCGAGGCGGCTGTGTCATATTCATCGCGGCGTCTACGCAAGCGGCCACCAGCCCCTCAATCAACGCGCCCGATGGCTCGCCGCCGTGCTTGCATGCGGCGAGGGGGCAGCGCTCAGCCATCGCAGTGCGGCTGCCCTTTGGGGCCTTGCCCGATCGAGCGGACCGAAGATTGACGTGACCTCGCCGCATGGGCGCGCGGGGAGGCGGAGGATCACTTTCCACGAATGCCGTCTTGACCCAGAGGATCTGACGACGGTCGGCTCGATCCCGGTCACCTCCGTCGCGCGCACGCTCTTCGACTTCGCCGAAGTCGTCGATTTCACCCGCCTGGAACGTGCTTGTGAGGAGGCGGACCGCCTCAACCTGCTTCCGATGCGGGCGCTGGAGCGGGTAGTCGAGCGAGGCTTGGGCAGGCATGCCCTCAAACCCATCCGCCCCATCGTCACCGCCGCGCGCCACCCCGACACCACCAACTCGCCGCTGGAGGATCGCTTCGTCCTCTTCTGCCGGGAGCACAACCTCCCCAAGCCGCTAACCAACGTGGTCATCGAGGGCAAAGAGGTAGACGCCTTCTGGCCGGCCAGGCGCATGATGGTCGAGCTCGACAGCTGGACCTTCCACCATCACCGAGCAGCCTTCGAGCGAGACCGAGCCAGAGACGCCGCCCTGCAGGCAGCTGGCTACCGAGTGGTCCGTCTCACTTCTCGACGCATAGAGGGGGAAGGCCACGCCGTGGCCGAAGAGCTGCGCCGCATCCTCCAGCAGGCCGGCCAGGGACTGAGCTAGGAAGCGCGCAGCGTTTCGACGGCGATCTGCGCCGCCTCGCTCGGGCTCTGCCCGACCCGCACGCCCTTCGCTTCGAGCGCGTCTTTCTTCGCCTGCGCTGTCCCTGACGAGCCGGAGATGATCGCGCCGGCGTGACCCATCTGCTTGCCGGGGGGGGCGGTGAAGCCGGCGATGTAAGCGACGACCGGCTTCGAGACCTCGGAGGAGATGAACTCCGCCGCCCGCTCCTCGGCGTCGCCGCCGATCTCGCCGACCATCACGATCAGCTCGGTCTCGGGGTCGGCCTCATACATGGTGAGGATGTCGATGAAGTCGGAGCCGACGATCGGGTCGCCGCCGATGCCGACGATCGAGGAGTTGCCCTCGCCCGCCTGTTTTAGCTCGTTGCCGATCTGGTAGGTCAGGGTGCCGGACTTGGAGACGACGCCGATCTTGCCCGGGTCGAAGAACTGGGCGGGGATGATGCCGACGTTGGCCTTGCCGGGCGAGAGCACGCCGGGGCAGTTTGGCCCGATCAGCCGCACTCCGGCCTCCTTGGCCTTCCAGTAGGTGTTGAGCATGTCGAGGACCGGGATCCCCTCGGTGATCGCGATCACCGTCTCGACTCCGGAGTCGATCGCCTCGTCGATCGCCGGGGCGGCGAAGCGGGCCGGGACGAAGATCATCGAGGTGTTGGCGCCCGCCTGCTCGACCGATTCTTTGATCGTGTCGAAGATAGGCACGCCCTCGACGTCCTGGCCGCCCTTGCCGGGAGTGACCCCGGCGACCAGGTCGGTCCCGTAGGCGCGGTTGCGCAGCCCGTGGAAAGAGCCCTCGCGGCCGGTCAGGCCGGAGACAACGAGCTTGGTCTCGCCGCCGACGATGATGCTCATGAGGAGGCTCCCGCCAACTCAACCACGCGGCGCGCGGCGTCGAGCATCGTCTTCTCCTGGTGCAGGTTGGGAAGGTCGGCCTCGGCCAGGATCCGCAGCCCCTCCTCGGAGTTGGTCCCGTCGAGACGAACCACAAGCGGGACACCGAGGTCGAGCTGGCCGGAGGCGGTGACGATGCCCTTGGCGATCTCGTCGCAGCGGGTGATGCCGCCGAAGATGTTGAAGAGGATCGCGCTGACCTTCGCGTCGGAGATGATCACTTCAAGCGCGTTGACGATCGCCTCGGCTTTGGAGCCGCCACCAGCGTCGAGGAAGTTGGCCGGGGCGCCGCCCGCCTGGGCGACCACGTCCAGCGTCGACATGCAGAGCCCGGCGCCGTTGGCGAGGATGCCGACGTTGCCGTCGAGCTTGACGTAGGTGAGGCCCTTCTCCTTCGCCATCGCCTCCTGCGGGTCCTCAACCGTGTCGGCGATCTCAGCCAGGTCCTGGTGACGGAAGAGGGCGTTGCCGTCGATCGTGACCTTGGCGTCGAGGGCGACGACCTGACGATCGGAGGTGACGATCAACGGGTTGACCTCGATCAGGCTCGCGTCCTCGGTCGTCGCGACCTCGGCCAGCTTGACCAGCACCTCGGCGGCCTGATCGCTGACGTCGGCGTCGAGACCGGCCGCGTCGACGATCTCGCGCGCAGCGGCGACGTCGAACTCGCGGGTGGGATCGATGTGGCGCTTGACCAGGGCGTCGGGGTCCTCGGCGGCGACGGCCTCGATGTCCATCCCACCCTTGGCGGAAACCATCGCCAGCAGCTTCTTCTCACCGCGGTCGAGGATCACCGAGGCGTAGTACTCCGAGGCGATGTCGGAACCGCCCTCGATCCAGACCTGGTCGACGCGAAAGGGCCCCTCGCCATGCGGGCCGACGATGTCCATGCCGAGGATCGCGTCGGCGTACTCGCGGGCCTGGCCGGCGTCGGCGGCGATCTTGATCCCGCCCGCCTTGCCGCGTCCGCCGATCAGGACCTGGGCCTTGATCGCGCACGGGAATCCGACCCGCTCGGCCGCCGCGACCGTCTCCTCGACCGTGGACGCGACCTCGCCGCCCGGCACGGAGACGCCGTGCTTGGCGAAGAGTTGCTTGCCCTGATACTCGAGGAGGTCCATGAGGTGGTTTGTGGCGGCGCGCCTTAGGCGCGGGGCGGCACCCTACCCGACCTGAGCGGTGCCGCGAAGCCCGCCCGACCGGCGCTTGCCATAATGCCGCGTCCCCGATGCCCCTCCCCAGCCTTAAAAACGTCAAATGGGTCACCGCCGACTGTTACGGCACCCTGATCGACTGGGAGAAAGGCATCATCGACGCCTGCAAGAAAGAGGCGGTGAAAGACGGCTTCAGCTTCGAAGAGGGGGCCTTCCTCGCTCGCTTCATGGAGATCCAGGCCGAAATCATGGCCGGCTCCTACGAGCTCTATGCCGAGGTCCTGCGTCGCACGATCGTCAAAGTCGCCGGTGAGCTGGGCTGGGAGATCGAGCCTTCACGTGCCCAGTTCCTGCCCAACAGCGTCGCCTACTGGCTGCCCTTTCGCGAGTCGAACGCGGCGATGGACCGGCTTGGCAAGAAGTACGAGATCGGGATCGTCTCCAACGTCGACGACAAACTTCTCGGCATCTCTCGCCGCCACCTGCGGACCGAACTCGACCTCGTCGTAACCGCCCAGCAGGTGCGCAGCTACAAGCCCGACCCGGTCCACTTCAAAGAGTGCGCGCGGCGGATCGGCGGCAAGAAAGGCTGGCTGCACATCGGCTGCAACTACACCAACGACGTCGCGCCGCTGCTGAAAATGAACGTGCCGGTGATCTGGGTCAACCGCCACGGCGAGAAACTCGAAGGCCGCAAAGCGCCGAGCGCCACGGTCAAAAACTTCCGCGAAGCAGCCAAAAAGCTCGGCGCGTCCTGAGCATCTTTTAGCGTTCAGGCGCAACTCGGGCATCAGGCGCCGGTTTCGGACTAGGCGCCCTCACCGTTGATTACTTATATGGATCGAAGCACCGACACCCGTGCGCTTGCGAGCGCGCGCCTGCTGATCGCGGCGGGCGTGATGGCGTTGCTGATCGCGATCGTCGCCGGAGGCCACGCGAACGCTTCGGCCGCGGGCAGCCCGCGGCCGAACTTCGTCGTGATCCAGACCGACGACCAGACGCTCGACCAGCTCTACGCCACCTACACCCCCCCCGGCGGCGCCCCGATCGTGGCGATGCCGAACACGCTGAGCCTGATCGCCGACCGCGGCGTCACCTTCAACCGCTATTACGTCTCCTATCCACTCTGCTGCCCCTCGCGGGTCAGCCTGCTCACCGGCCGCTACGCCCACAACCACAACGTGCGCGGCAATGTCCCGCCCGAAGGCGGCTACACGGGTTTTTCGATCCGCAACGCGGACACGCACAACATCGCCACCTGGCTGCAGGGGGCCGGCTACCGCACGATCCACGTCGGCAAGTTTCTCAACGGCTACGGAGACGAACCCTTCGACAACGGCACCACCGTGCCCCCGGGCTGGAGCGCCTGGCACACGGTCCTCAACGCCGACACCGACCACTACTACTACGGCTACACGCTGAACGACAACGGCCAGATCGACGGGCCCTTCGGCGATTCCGGCAGCTGGGACACCCGCGAATACGGAACCCGCGATGAATTTGGCTGCCCGACCGCGCCGACGCCCGGCGTGCCCTGTCTCTATGAGACCGACGTCTTCAACCGGATCGCGACCGAAGAGCTGGCGGGCACCCCGCCGGAACAGCCTTTCTATCTCCAGGTCGACTACACGGCCCCGCACGGCGATTTCCGTCGCCCCGCGGGCCCCGAGCCGTCCACCCGCTACTACGACTCCTTCCGCGGCGCCCCCTTCCCGCACAGCCGCTCCCAGGGCTTCGACGAGGGCGACGTCCGCGACAAGCCGAGCTTCATCCGCGAAGCGCCCTACCTGTCGCTCAACGACATCCACACCTACCGCGTCTACTACCAGAAGGCACTCGAGTCGCTGCGCTCGGTCGACGACGGCGTCAAAGAGATCGTCGACGAGCTCGGCGCGCTGGGGCGACTCAACAACACCTACATCATCTTCACCTCCGACAACGGCTTCTTCTACGGCGAGCATCGCCTCACCGGCGGCAAGTTCCTCGCCTACGAGCCCTCCACCCATCTGCCCTTCCTGATGCGCGGGCCCGGCATCAAACCGGAAACGCAGACCGGGGAGCTGGCCGCGAACATCGACATCGCCCCGACGATCCTCGAACTCGCGCACGTGGAAGCCGACAAAAGCATCGACGGACGCTCGCTCTACCCCTTCGCCCGCGATACCAGCCTGCGGACACGGCGCCCGATCCTCTTCGAGTCCTTTGTCGAAACCAACGACGTCGAAGAGAACGGCGGCGGGCCGGCAGCCGCGCCGGCAAAGGTCGCGGCGGGGAAGGCCGGCGGCGGGCCGAGCATCAACGCCCGCCCCAGCGGCGCCACGGCCTCGATTCTCGCCCCCCCCAAGAACTACTACGGGATTCGCCTCGGCCGCTACAAGTACATCGAGTGGCCCGACGGTGAGAAAGAGCTCTATGACATCAACCGCGACCCCTACGAGCTCAACAACCGCGCCAAGGACCCCAACCTCTTTCCGATCCGCAACTTCCTCCACCAGGAACTGGAACGGCTCGAGACCTGCTCCGGCAAGACCTGCCAGGAAGTGGCTCCCAAATTCCCCCTCACCCGCGACCAGCAGCTCAAGGTGAAACGGGAAAAGGAAAAGGAACAGCGCGAAAGAGAACGAGAAAGGCATCGCCACGAACACGGGTGATGGCGGCGGCCGTGCGGGTGGCTACTTGATAACCGCGAGAACGTCGCCGCTGGAGACGGAAGCGCCCTCGACGACGTGAAGCTCCTCGACTTTGCCGCTGCGGTGGGCGGTGATCTCGTTCTCCATCTTCATCGCCTCGATCACGCAGATCAGATCGCCCTCGGCGACCTCGGCGCCTTTCTCGACCGCGACTTTGAAGACGGTGCCCTGCAACGGCGAGGGCAGTGACTCACTCGACGCTCCAGCCGCCCCGCCCGACTTGCGCTCGCGCTTGGGGGGGCGCTTGCCGCCGCCCGCGGCGACTGCGCCGCCGGCGATGGCCTCGCCGATCACCTTGACGTCGAAGAGCTTGCCCGAGACCTCGACCTTGTAGTCGCGGCTGATCAGCTCGGCGCCCTCGGCGACCTCGATCGGGTCGGCTGCCGCCGGCGCGGTCGACTTCAGCCAATCGCGGTCCTCCATCAGGTCGCGGCAGGTCTCCGCGTCCGCCCACTGTTTGGTGGCGAGGATCGCCTTGTGGAAGGGGATCAAGGTGGTGAGGCCGCCGACCTCGTACTCGCCCAGTGCCCGCAGCATCCGCCGCGTCGCCGTCTCGCGGTCGACATCCCAGACGATCAGCTTGGCGACCATCGGGTCATACATCGGGGTCACCTCCGAGCCCGCTTCGACCCCCGAGTCGACCCGCACGCCTGGCCCGGCGGGCTCGCGGTAGGTCGTGATCGCACCCGGCGCCGGGGCGAATTTCTTGTGGGCGGCCTCGGCGTTAATCCGGCACTCAATCGCGTGACCACGCAGCTCGACCTCGTCCTGGCCGATTGAGAGCGCTTCGCCTGCGGCGACGCGGATCTGCTCGCGGACGATGTCGACGCCGGTCACCATCTCGGTCACGCAGTGCTCGACCTGGACCCGCGTGTTCATCTCGAGGAAGAAGTACTCGTCGCCGACCTGCATGCCCTCGACCGTGCCGGCGCCGCGGTAGCCGACGGCAGCCGCCGCGTCGGTGGCGATCTTGCCGATCCGCTCGCGCATCTCGGCGTCGACGCGGGGGCCCGGGGCCTCCTCGATCACCTTCTGGTGACGACGCTGGATCGAGCAGTCGCGCTCGCCGAGGTGGATCACGTTGCCCTGAGAGTCGGCCAGCACCTGGACCTCGACATGACGCGGATCGTCGAGGTAGCGCTCGACGTAAACGCGGTCGTCGGAGAAGAACTTCTCGCCTTCGCGGGCGGCGCCCTCGAAGGCCTCCTCAAGATCGTCGGGGGTCATCGCGACCCGGAAGCCCTTGCCACCGCCGCCGCCGGCGGCCTTGCAGGCGACCGGATAGCCGGCTTCGTCGGCCTGTTCACGAGCCGCGGCGACATCCTTCGCCGGCTCGGTCGCCCCAGGCACGATCGGCACCCCGGCCTCGGCCATGATCTCGCGAGCCTTGGTCTTCGACCCCATCGCTTCGATCGCGCTGGCGGGCGGACCGATGAAGACGATGTCGGCCTCGGCGCAGGCGTTGGCGAACTCGGCGTTCTCAGCGAGGAAGCCGTAGCCGGGGTGGATTGCTTCCGCCCCGGCCTCCTTGGCGGTCTCGATGATCTTGGGAATCGAGAGATAGCTCTCCGCCGGGACCGCGGGCCCGATCAAGAACGCCTCGTCTGCCTCGCGCACGTGCGGGGCGTCGCGATCGATCTCGGAATAGACGGCCACCGATCCGATCCCCATCTCCTTCAGGGTCCGGGCGACTCGTATCGCGATCTCGCCGCGGTTGGCTATGAGGACTTTCTGGAACACGGCGGCGCAGTCTATTTGTGTTGCGGGCGGAGGGCGTGCTGCGGGGGCGCACTCCCTCTTACGCCTTGCACCGGCCTTCGGCCGGTGCAATTAAGTGGCCCTTTCGGGCAAGTCTCGTTCGGCAGAGCCGGGGAGGCCAGGCGGGAGTGCGCCCCCGCAGCACGCCAAACCCAAGCCGCCAATAGGCTGCGCGGCCATGCTGATCGAGCTGCAGAGCCACTCCACGGTCTCCGACGGGCAGCTTCCGCCGGCCGAGGTGGTTGAGAAAGCCGCCGAGGCCGGGGTTACGACACTGGCGCTGACGGATCACGACGGGGTGGCCGGCGTGCCTGAGGCTGCCGAGGCAGCCGAGCGGCTTGGGATTGAGCTGGTGCCCGCTATCGAGATGTCCTGCGTACACGAGTACGCGGAAGACCTGCATATCTGCGGCTACTGGATCGACCTGGAGACGATCGCTCCTGCTTGTCAGCGCGCACAGGAGGAGCGGCGGACTCGGGCCGGCGAGATCGTCGAGAACCTGCGTCGTGAGGGCTTTGACCTGACGCTGGACGATGCGATCCGGGAGGCGGGGGCCGCTGATTCGATTGGACGGCCGCATATCGCCAAGGCGGCGGGGGCGACAGGGGATCTGGGTCCCTTCTTCGAGGAGTACCTGGTGCCGGGCGCCAAGGCCTTCGTGCCACGCCGCTGGCCGACGGCCCAGCAGGCGATCGAGCTGATCCACGAGGCCGGCGGAGCAGCCGTGATCGCCCACCCCTACTGGGACATCTCCGACCCGACCGAGGTAGAGGACCTGATCCGCTCCCTCACCCCGGACGGCGTGGAGACCTTCTACCCCCCACACACGAAAGAGCAGACAGAACACCTGCTCAGCCTCTGCGACGAGCTAGGCCTGATTCCAACCGCTTCGTCGGACTACCACGGCCCCACGCACAAGACCTTCTCGAAGTTCGGCGACTACGACACCTACGGCCTCGCCGACCCCCAAGTCCCACCCAAGCCTTAGCGGCCACATCCTCGGGGAGGTGCGGGCTCGCCACCCAAGCTCAGAGATCGCCGCTCCGGGGCTTGACTGGCAGCTCTAGGCGAGCAGCACTCGCGAATGGGGCCTGGTGGCTCTCTCACCGGAGGCTTCTGGCTAGTCCACGCCTGAACCCGGCGAGCATGCGAGACAACGGTCTCCGGGGAGAGAGCCACCAGGCCCCCACCCCGGACCGCAGTTAATCCTTAAGCAGTAACCGCAGCACCGGGAATCAGATCCCGCTGCTCGAGGAACGCCAGCAGCTTCTGCGCCGACTCCTCAGCTGTTTCGTTCTCGGTGTCGCAGACGACCTCCGGGTTCTCAGGCGCCTCGTAGGGGTCTGAGACTCCGGTGAATTCTTTGATCTCGCCGGAGAAGGCTTTGGCGTAGAGACCCTTGACGTCGCGCTCGGCGCAGGTGTCGACCGAAGCTTTGACGTAGACCTCGATGAAGCGCTCGCCCATCTTGGCGCGGGCCTCGTCGCGAATCTCCGTGTAGGGGGAGATCGCGGCGGTGATCACCGGCACGCCGTTGCGGCTGAGCAGATCGGCGACAAAGGCGATCCGGCGAATGTTGATGTCGCGGTCCTCCTTCGAGAAGCCGAGGCCTTTGGAGAGGTTTTCGCGGACGATGTCGCCGTCGAGAATCTCCAACTTCGAGCCGCGCTCGCGCAGCTGCGTCTCCAGGATCTCGGAGATTGTCGTCTTGCCGGCTCCTGAGAGCCCGGTGAACCAGAGGGTGAATCCCTTCTCACCAGCCATGTCTTGTCAGTCCTCCTTGTAAGCGTCGATAAGGATCTCGGCAACCTCGTCGCGCGAGAACTCGTGCGGAGGCTTTTCGCCCTTGCCAAGCATCTCGCGGACCTTGGTGCCGGAGAGGAAAAGATGCGACTCCTGGGCGTGCGGGCAGGTCTTGCCGGAGGCGAGACCCTCACACTCGTTGCACCAGAAGGTGTGCTCAAACATCAGCGGCTCGATCCCGAGCTCGTCGATGTCGATCTCGTCGAAGATCTTCTGCGCGTCGTAGGTGCCGTAATAGTCGCCGGCGCCGGCGTGGTCGCGGCCGACGATGAAATGCGTCGCGCCGTAGTTGCGGCGGACGATCGCGTGCAGAACCGCCTCGCGCGGGCCGGCGTAGTGCATCTTTGCCGGCTTGACGCCGAGGATCACCCGGTCCTGCGGGTAGTACTTCTCCATCAGCACCTCGTAGCAGCGCATCCGCACGTCGGCGGGAATGTCACCGGCCTTGGTCTTGCCGATCAGAGGCTGGATGAAGAGCCCGTCGCAGGTCTCCAGCGCGGCCTTGGTCAGGTACTCGTGGGCGCGATGGATCGGGTTGCGGGTCTGGAAGGCGACAATCCGCTTCCAGCCGCGATCGGCGAACTCCTGTTTCGTCTCGGCGGCGGTCTTGTAGCGCCGCATGAACGCCTCCTCGTGATCGGGAAGCGCGTCGGCCTCGATCGGGCCGGCGATGCAGCGGTTGCCCTCCTCGTAGATCGCGGCGACACCGGGGTGGTTCTCGTCGGTCGTGCGGTAGACCCGCTCGGCCTCGCTCTTGACGTCGCGCTCGAAGATCTCCTCGACGGTGAGGCGGCCAAGCGGCTTGCCTTCGTCGCTGGAGAGGGCGACGATGTCGCCGACCTGGCAGTCGAGGTCGGTGGCCAGGGTGATCGGAATCGGCCAGTAGTCGCCGGCGGCGGTCCGCATCTCGGCGCAGACGCGCTCCCAGTCGGCCGAGCCCTGAAAGCCGGTCAGCGGCGCGAAGCCGCCGTTGGCGATCATCTCGAAGTCGGCCGTGTGGCGCTCGGACAGGGTCAGGGACAGCTCAGCAATGGTCTCGCTACTCATAGGACAGTTTCACCAATCGGTCGGAAAGGGGGATAAAAGGGGCGGTTCGCATTAAACGGGACGGCGATCCGCTTTTTTGTGCAGTCGCCGCTAGTTGATCCCGCACTCGGTCTTGGCGACGCCGGCCCAGCGGCCATCGCGCGATGAGCCACCGGGCCCAACCGGCTGCGTGCAGTGCGTGCAGCCGATCGACGGGTAGCCCTGATCGTGGAGCGGGTTGTACGGAAGGTGGTGCTCACGGATGTAGTTCCAAACGTCGCGCTCGGACCAGTCCGCGATCGGATTCAGCTTCCAGAGGTTGAATTTCTTGTCCCAGCCGAACTTCGGCGTTTTGGAACGGCTGCTGGAATCTCCACGCCGGACGCCGGCGACCCAGCAGTCTACGGAAGAAAGCGCTCTCCGCATCGGCTCGACCTTGCGCAATCCGCAGCAGGAGTCGGGATCGCTCTTCCAGAGCTCGTCGCCGTACTGGGCGGCCTGCTCCTCCAGGGTCAGATTGTGGAAGCGGTCGAACTCGACGCCGAGGTGCTCGGCCAGGCGGTCGCGAGTCTCGTAGGTCTCCGGGAAGAGGACGTCGGTGTCGAGGTAGAAGAAGCGCGCCTCAGGGTTGATCTGGCTCGCCATGTGAGCCGTCACCGAGCTCGTTTTCTGAAACGAGCAGGCAATGTAGTGCTCGGGCCCGAAGGTGTCGAACATCCACTCCAGCGCCTCCTGGGCGGAGCTGTCCTCGAGTTCGGCGGCAACCGTCTCGTGGTCGATGTCGGTCGCCGAGGGCACGGAAGCGGAAAGTGTGGCAGGCGGTGGCTTCATGGCAGAAATACGCGCGCTAAATCGCGCACTCCCCCTCGCCGCGCTCGACCTTGTAAGGGCTGGAGCGGTTCCAGTCGATGAAGTGCTGCATCGTCTCGAGGCTGAACTCGGCCGGCAGCGTCAGGTCCTTGACCGTCTCTTCGAAGCGGCCGGCGCCGACCCGCTCGGCGAAAGCGTTGAACTCCTCGCCCTCGTCGCGCTCGGACTCGTAAAGGCCGATCCAGCGCTCGACGGCCTCGGGGACGCGCTTGGCCGGCAGCCGTGATTTGAGCCTGGTGCCGAAGATGACCTCGCCGTCCTCGTAGTTGCCGCCGATGTGAGGGATGTAGGCGGGCATCTGGCGGCCGCCGACTTTGAGCGAGGCGCCGTAGAAGCCGATGTTGGCGATGTGGTGCTGGCTGCAGCCATTGGGGCAGCCGCTCATCTTGATGTGGATCCGCTTGGTCAGCTCATCGCTGATCTCGAGCGAGTCGACCCGCTCCTTGATCGCCCGGTTAAGGCCCATCGAGCTGGTGATGCCGAGTTTGCAGCTGTCGGTGCCGGGGCAGCTGACGACGTCGCTGATCTCGCGGGCGCCGGCCTCGCCGAGGCCGAGCTCGGTCAGCCGCTGCCAGACGCTGTAGAGCGACTCGTCGCGGACCCAGCGCAGGACGAAGTTCTGCTGCACGGTGCTGCGGGCGTAGCCGCCGGTGTGCT
>DATCBF010000099.1:0-4456 GCA_036512025.1 Solirubrobacterales bacterium | reverse complement strand
GACCTCGAAGGTCGGCCTCGATCCCGAGGGACGGATCGCTTTCAAGGTCGCCGATGCCGCCTCGCTCCCCCACCCCGACGACTCCTTCGATCTCGTCACTCAGCTCAACATGCCGCCCTTCTTCGACGAGCTGGTCCGGGTGCTGCGGCCGGGCGGGCACCTGATCGTGGCGGCGAGCCTCGGCGCCCGGACCCCCTTCTACACCCGGCCCAAGCTGCTGGGCTGGAAGCTCCTGCAACGCGGCGTCGAGGCGGTGGAGATCGGCGAAGCGGGCGCTGGGACGTTCTATGTAGGGCGCCTCGTCGATGGCGGCCGGGGGGCCGACACCATCTAGGCTGCCCTGCGCATGGATATCGAGGGCATGCCGCTGGCGCTGCTGGTCAACCCCTCCTCGGCGGGAGGGAAGACCCTGAAGCTGCTGCCGCGAGTCGAGCAGGCGCTCGACGAGCACCGGGTCGACTTCCGGGTGCAGAAGACCAAGGGCCTCAAAGACGGGGTCGATCAGGCGCTGAACGCGATCGAGGCCGGCGAGGTGCCGGTGGTGATGAGCGGCGACGGGCTGGTCGGAGCGGTCGGTGGGGCGATGGCGGGCTCCGAGACGCCACTCGGGATCCTGCCCGGCGGACGCGGCAACGACCTCGCCCGCGTCCTCGGCATTCCCGACGAGCCCGAGCTCGCCACCGAAGTGCTGCTCCGCGGCCACAGCCGCCGGATCGACGTCGGCGAGGCCAACGGCGCCCGTTTCCTCGGCATCGTCAGCGTCGGCTTCGACTCCGAAGCCAACCGGCTCGCCAACGAAACCCATTTTCTGCGCGGCAACCTCGTCTACGCCTACGCGGCGCTGCGCACGCTGCTCGGCTGGAAGCCGGCCCGCTTCACGGTCCGGGTCGACGCCGAACGGGTCCGCTTTACCGGCTACTCGGTCTCGGTCGCCAACAGCAAGGCATTTGGCGGTGGCATGTTCATCGCCCCCGACGCCGAGCTCGACGACGGCGAGTTCGACATCGTCACCATCGGCGAGGTCGGCAAGCTGCGCTTCGTGGGTAACCTGCCGAAGGTGTTCAAGGGCACCCACGTGGAGGACGACGAGGTGCGTGTCTTCCGTGCCCGGCGCCTGGAGCTGACCGCGAGCAAGCCCTTTCCCGTCTACGCCGACGGCGAGCACCTGACCGACCTTCCCGCCTCGCTGCGGGTGCTCCCTGGCGCCCTCAGCGTGCTGGCGCCGCCGGCGGCCGGGGCTTGAGCGCCTTGCCGGCGACACAGGCGCGAGCGAGGCGTCGGAGCGGCGCCCTCTTCGGGACCAAGCTGCTCGCCGCCAGGGCCGTCGGGGCCGCCAGCCGGGCGAGCGGTCGCGGCGGCGGCACGACGCTGCCGGGACGGATGCTGTTGCGCCTCGCTCCCGATGCGATCGCCCGGCTCGGCGCCGGCCTCGATCGGACCACGATCGTCAGCGCCACCAACGGCAAGACGACGACGGCGGGGATGATCGCCGCGATACTCGCCGCCGACGGCCGCCGCGCCGTCCATAACCGGGCGGGGTCGAACATGACCTGGGGAGTGGCGACCGCCCTCTTGGAGCAGGATGGGTCAGAGGGCCTGTTCGAGGTCGACGAGGCCTGGCTGCCGCGAGTCACCCAACAGCTGGAGCCCTCGCTGATCGTGCTCGGAAACCTCTTTCGCGACCAGCTCGACCGTTACGGCGAGATGGAGGCGCTGGCCGACGACTGGGCGCGGGCGGTGGCGAGCCGGGCCGGGCGGTCCGGGCTCGTCCTCAACGCCGACGATCCGCTGATCGCCGACCTCGGCCGCGACTCCGACGAGCGCCCGCGCGAGGGCGTCGTCTACTTCGGCGTCGACGATGCCTCCCAGGCGCTGCCGGAGCTGCAGCACGCTTTCGACGCCAAGCACTGCCGTCGCTGCGGCCATCCCTACGCCTACGAGCGCGCCTTCGTCGGCCACCTCGGGCACTACTCCTGCCCCAACTGCGGCGCCCGGCGGCCCCGCCCCGAGGTGGCCGCGACCGCGATCGAGCTGCACGGGATGGACGGATCGACCTCCACCGTCCGCACGCCCGCGGGCGAGATCCGGCTCGAGCTCCCACTCCCCGGCCTCTACAACGTCTACAACGCGCTGGCGGCGATCGCCGCCGGCCTGCGGCTCGGGGTCGCGTCGGAGCGAATCACGTCCTCCCTGGGAGACGTGCGCGCCGCCTTTGGGCGGGTGGAGACGATCGCGGTCGCGGACAAGCGGGTCTCGATCCTGCTGATCAAGAACCCCGCCGGAGCCAATGAGGTCCTGCGCACGCTGCGGCTCGAGGCCGCCGACGGCAAGGACGGCCTGGACCTCTGGATCGGCCTCAACGACAGGATCGCCGACGGCCGCGACATCTCCTGGGTCTGGGACGCGGACTTCGAGCTGCTTGCCGGCGCGGTGCGACGGGTGGTCTGCGCCGGGACGCGGGCGCCGGAGATGGCGCTGCGGCTGAAATACGCGGGCTGGCCGCAGGAGGCGATCGCGGTCGTGCCCGAGGTCGAGGGATCTCTCGACGACGCGGTCGCCGCGGCGCCGGAAAGGCTCTTCGCCCTCCCCACCTACACAGCGCTGCTGGAGCTGCGCAAGCTGCTGGCGGCGCGGGGCCTGGCGAAGGAGTTCTGGCAGTGAGGGTGATCTGGCACGACCTCGAGTGCGGCAGCTACACCGCCGACCTGGCGCTCTGGGAGGAGCTCAGCGACGAGGTCTCCGGCCCGATCCTCGACCTCGGCTGCGGCAGCGGCCGGGTCGGCCTCCACCTCGCCCGCTACGGCCACGCGGTCCACGGCCTCGACCTCGACTCCGATCTCGTCGCCGCCTTCAACGAACGCGCCCTCGCCGCCGGGCTCAAGGCGAAGGCCACGACCGGCGACGCGCGAGAGTTCGACCTTGGCGAAGAGTTCGAGCTCGCGATCGCGCCGATGCAGCTGATCCAACTCCTGTCCGGCAGCGCCGAGCGGGTTGCCTGCCTGCGTTGCGCCGGCCGCCATCTGCGGCCCGGCCGAACCCTCGCCGTCGCGATCGTCGACCAGGTTCAGGCGTCGCCGTCGGGTTCGCTCCCCCTACTGCCCGACGCCCGCGAGCTCGACGGCTGGGTCTACTCCAGCCTGCCGCTCGAGGTCGTGCTCGACCGCGGGGCGATCGTCGTCCGCCGCCTGCGCCAGAAGGTCTCACCGGCCGGCGATCTCTCCGAGGAAGTCGACGAGGTCCGCCTGCGGTCGCTCACCGTCGACATGCTCGAGGCGGAGGCGATCGAGGCGGGGGTGCGGCCGCGCGGCCGCCATGAGGTAACCGCGACCGACGACCACATCGGCTCGACCGTCGTCCTCCTGGAGGCGCCCTGATGCAGCTGCGCGTTCTCGCCCTTTACCCGGAGCAGATGAACATCTACGCCGACCGCGGCAACATCGTCTTCCTGCGCCGGCGCTGCGAGTGGCGCGGCATCGACTTCGCCTACACCGCGGCCGGCCCCGGTGAGACTGTCGACCCCTCCGCCCACGATCTCTTCTACATCGGCGGCGGCCAGGATCGTGACCAGCGCATGGTCGCCGCCGACATGGTCGAGAGCAAGCGTGAGGCGCTCTCTTCCGCGGTCGACGACCACGCTGTCCTCCTCGCCGTCTGCGGCGGCTATCAGCTGCTCGGCCACAGCTATCAGCTCGGCGACGACAAGCTCCCCGGCCTCGGGCTCGCCGACCTGGAGACGGTCCGCGAGCCGGGAGATCGCCTGATCGGCAACGTCGCAATCGAGGTAGAGCTCGGCCAGGGACCCCGACTGCTCGCCGGCTTTGAGAACCACGGTGGCCGCACCTACCTCGCCGCCGACGCCCATCCCCTGGGCAAGGTCGTCAAGGGATTCGGAAACAACGGCAAGGACGGCCAAGAGGGAGTCCACCGCGACAACCTCTTCGGCACTTACCTGCACGGGCCGCTGCTGCCCAAGAACGCCTGGCTGGCCGACTACCTGATCGCCCTGGCTCTCGAGCGTCGCTACGGCGCCCATCCCGAGCTGGCGCCACTCGACGACGGCTTCGAGGCTGCTGCCCACGAAAGCGCCCGAGCGGCGGCCGGCGTCCCCTAGCCCGCTAGGGCGCGGCTGGGACCACGGCCACCGGCCCCTCGCTCTGGTTTAGATCGGAGCTGTCGAACTCAGGGGCGTCCAGCCGCTGCACGTGCGCTATCGCGGTGACGAACTCCTCCTCGGTCTCGAGGAATCCGATCCGCGGTGTCCGGTAGTGCATCGGCGCCACCCAAGATGGGTCCAGGGAGAGGGCGATCTCCGCTGCGGCGATGCCGCCGATCGTCGGGCCGCCGCCGACCGGGATGAAAAGGAGGTCGATCTCACCGATCGCCGCCGCCTGCTCGGGCCGCAGGCGTGCCTGGCCAAAGTCGCCGAAGTGGGCGACCCGGAGGCCGTCGAGGTCGA
>DATCBF010000098.1:0-3770 GCA_036512025.1 Solirubrobacterales bacterium | reverse complement strand
CCGCGGTCCTGGTGGTCGGCCTGATCGAACGGGAGGCGGGGCTCGCATCCGCTGTCTTGGTCGCGGTCCTGTTCACGATCTCCCTGGCGGCGGGGGGCATCGCCCATCTGCTTGAGCCCGAAGGGGAGGGGCTGGCGCAATGAAGACGCGCTCCAAAGTCCTGATCGGGCTTGGCGCCTACCTCGCGGTGGCGATCGCGATGCTGCTGATCTTCGGCAACGCCGGCAAGAACGAATCCTTCGAACCGCAGAACGAGTTCAAGCTCGAACCGTGGGTCTCACTCCATCTCGGCAGCCTCGACCTCAGCATCAACAAGGCGGTGCTCTACCTGGTCCTGGCGAGCGGGCTGACGATCTTCACGATGGTCTGGATCTCACGGCGGATGGCGCAGAAGCCGAACCGGGTGCAGACGGCGATCGAGGTTTCCTACGACCTGACCAAGAACAACATCACCGGTGGCAACCTCGATGCGGCGACCGCGACCCGATGGTTTCCCTTCCTCGCCGCCCTCTTCTTCTGGATCTGGTTCTCGAACATGATCGGCTTCATCCCGCTGCCGACCAACACCGAGCACGAGATCACGGTCTTCGGCTTGCAGATCCCGGCCTTCGCGATCTACGCGGCGACCGCCAACATCTCGATCCCGCTGGTCCTGACGCTGGTGGTCTGGGTCTCCTACCACGTCGAAGGGATCAAAGCCAAGGGCTTTATCCCCTACTTCGCGAGCTGGCTGCCCCCCGGCCTGGAGGAGATGAATCCCTTCGGCAAGGCAGCGATCTTCGTGATCGAGGTGATCTCGCACTTCGTGCGGCTGATCTCGCTCTCCGTTCGTCTCTTTGCCAACATCCTCGCCGGCCACCTGCTGCTGCTCTTTATGGGTGGCGGGCTCGCCGTCTTGCTGGGCATTGCCGCTCTCGGGGCGCTCACGTTCCCGCTGGCGTTTGCCTTCTTCATCTTCGAGGTCGGCCTGGTCGCGACGCTCCAGGCGTTTATCTTCTCGACCCTCACCGCGATCTACATCGGCGGAGCGACCGCCGCAAGTCACTAAAAAAGGAGCGCTGTTTTCCATGGATCTGTCCCCTATCGCCGCGGTCACCGACGAAGGTGTCAAGAGCGCCGGTAAAGCGATCGCCCTCGGCGTCGGCGCGGGCCTCGGCTCGATCGGCGCCGGCATCGGAATCGGCTTCATCTTCGGCAAGGAGATCGAGTCGGTTGCCCGCCAGCCCGAGATGAAAGACGAGCTTCAGAGCATTCGCTGGCTTGGCTTCGCCCTGACCGAGGCCGTCGCCTTCTACACGTTCATCTTCGGCCTCATCGCCTTCTTCCTCTCTTAGGAATATGGCTTTGCTCGGCCACATAACCGCAGTGCAGCTGGCCGCCGAGAAGGGCGGGGGCAGCTTTCTGGTCTCCCCGGGGCTCGGCCTGATGATCTGGACACTCGTCCTCTTCCTGTTCACGATGTGGGTGCTGAGCAAGGTCGCCTTCCCGCGGATCCAGGAGGCGCTCGACAAGCGCGCCAAAACGATCAGCGAGTCGATCGACGCCGCCGTGCGCCAGCGCAAAGAATCCGACGAGCTGCTGGAGGAGTACCGAGGGCGGCTGGCCGAGGCGCGTGAGCAGGCCGACGACATCATGGCCCGCGCTCGCAAAGCGGCGGAGACGGCGACGGCCGAGGCAACCACGGCCGGCAAGGAGAAACGCGAGGAGCTGGTCTCAGCCGCCAAGCGCGACATCGAAGCCGAGACCCGGCGCTCGCTGGAGCAGATCCGCAAGGAGGTCGCCGACCTCACGGTGCTGGCAACCGAGAAGGTCACCCGCAAGTCATTGACCGCGGAGGATCAGAAACGGCTTGTCGAGGACGCCCTCAGCGAGGTCGATTTCTCGGCCCTTTCCGGTGCGGAGGAGTCCAGGAACTGATGGACGAGGCAGCTCGCGTATATGCGGAGGCGTTGTTCGACGTCGCCAAGGAGAAGGGCAAGCTCGACGCGATCGGCGACGAGCTGGCGCAGTTTGCCGATGCCCTCGCCGGCGATCGCGAGCTGCAGGTCTTCTTTTTCAGCCCCTACTTCTCCTCGGCGGAGAAGGCCGATGGCCTGAAACGGGCGATCAGCGGCGCCGACGCCGAGTTCATCAACTTCCTCGAGCTCTTGATCGAGAAGCACCGGACGCCGGAGATCTTCCGCATCCGGCGCCAGTTCGAGGAGATGTGGAAAAAGGAGAACCGCCGTATCGACGTGACCGTGACCAGCGCCGTCGAGCTGGACCCCTCGGTTGTGGGGAAGATCGGCGAGGAGATCGAGCGCCAGACCGGCAAGAAGGTCGAGCTGGCGAGCCGTGTCGACGAGGAGATCCTCGGCGGCGTCGTGCTGCAGGTCGGAAACATGGTCCTCGACGCGAGCATCCGCAGTCGCTTGGAGAAACTTCGAAAGAGCGTCGCCCAGGCGGCGTAAGGAGGCATAGAGCACCCAATGGAGATCAAGCCGGACGAGATCGCAAGCATTCTGCGCGAGCGGATCGAGGGTATGGAGACCGACTCCGCCGACCTTTCCGAGGTCGGCACGGTTCTGTCGGTCGCGGACGGCATCGCCCGCATCCATGGCCTCGACAACTGCATGGCGCTGGAGATGCTCGAGCTGCCGCACGGGGTCACCGGGCTGGCGCTGAACCTCGAGGCCGACAACGTCGGCGCCGTGCTCTTCGGCGATTGGGACAAGATCGTCGAGGGAGACACCGTCAAGCGCACCGGGCACCTGCTGCGGATTCCGGTCGGCGATGAGCTGCTGGGTCGCCTGGTCGACCCGCTCGGCCGCCCGCTCGACGACAAGGGCGAGATCGCGACGACGGAGACGCGCCCGGCCGAGTTCAAAGCCCCCGGCGTCGTCCAGCGTCAGCCCGTGACCGAGCCGGTCCAGACCGGCCTGATGGCGATCGACGGGATGATCCCGATCGGCCGCGGCCAGCGAGAGCTGATCATCGGTGACCGCCAGACCGGCAAGACGGCGATCGCGATCGACACGATCATCAACGCCCGCGACAAGGACATGATCTGCATCTACGTGGCGATCGGCCAGCGGATGTCGACGGTCGTGCAGCTGAAGGAGGTGCTGGAGGAAAACGGGGCGATGGAGAACACGATCATCGTCGCCGCCCCCGCCGACGAGGCCGCGCCGATCAAGTTCATCGCCCCCTATGCCGGTTGCGCGATGGGCGAGCACTTCCTCTACAACGGCAAAGCCGCGCTCTGCGTCTACGACGACCTCACCAAACACGCTTACGCATACCGCCAGATGTCGCTGCTGTTGCGCCGCCCGCCGGGCCGCGAGGCGTATCCCGGCGACGTCTTCTACCTGCACTCTCGCCTGCTCGAGCGGGCGGTCAAACTCAACGACGAGCTGGGGGGTGGCTCGCTGACGGCGCTGCCGATCATCGAGACCCAGGCCAGCGACGTCTCCGCCTATATCCCGACCAACGTGATCTCGATCACCGACGGCCAGATCTTCCTCGAGTCCGACCTCTTCAACTCGGGCGTGCGGCCGGCGATCAACGTCGGCATCTCGGTCTCCCGAGTCGGCGGTAACGCTCAGACCAAGGCGATGAAGAAGGTCGCCGGAAAACTGCGCCTCGACCTCTCCCAGTACCGCGACCTCGAGGCCTTCGCCCAGTTCGGCTCCGAGCTCGATCCCGAGACCCAGAAAGCGCTTGCCCGCGGCGAACGCCTGGTCGAGCTGCTGAAGCAGAAAGAGCGCGAGCCGCTTGGCGTCGCCGACCAG